>CALZJC010000262.1 GCA_945787525.1 Thermoanaerobaculia bacterium
ACTCGGCCGGTTTGCCGAGGCGGCTGCGGACCCGCCCACCGCCCGGCCGCAGTGGGGGCATGCCTCCGCCTGGGCCTGGTACGGGCAGGCGCTCCTGGAGCAGCGGCCGGAGGCGCGGCAGGAGGCGATCGCGGCCCTGCGCCGGGCCCTCGAGCTGGCCCCGGATCTGGCAATGGCCCGCGACGCCCTCGACCAGGCGACCGCCGGCGAAAAAGCCGCCTCCGATCCTTGAGGCAGCGGCCCCGCATCTGCTAGCCTTCCCGTTCGCCGCGGTTCCGCGGCCCTTCCCACGGCGCGTTCGTCTAGGGGTCTAGGACGCCGGCCTCTCACGCCGGTAACACGGGTTCGAATCCCGTACGCGCTACCAACGACAAATGCGGCTCTGCTAGGCTCCGCCTCGCCCAGATAACAAGGGGTAAGCACTGGCGAAGTCCCGAGGGACTCCACACCGGAGTCGTTCGGCCCCGCCACCATGAGAAGGAGAGACTCATGCGTACTACCTGCCGCATTACTGCAGTTGGACTAACCGTCGCCTGCATCCTGCTGGCCCTTCCGGCAGCCTCGCTGGCCGACCACCACGAGGGGGTGGCGAAGGAGATCATCGACCTTACCTACCAGGCCTGGCAAGCGGACCTGGACGAGGACTTCGAGGCCGGCATGGCAATCCTGGCCGACGACTACACCGAGTTCAACGGCCAGTTCCCGACCCGGATCGACGGCGCGGCGATGAGCGGCCGGCTCTACAAGCCTCAGCTCGAAGCCGAGGGCATGGCGGTTGCGGCCGAGATGGCGAATGCCAAGGTCCAAGTCTACGGCGACGTCGCCATCCTGAGCTACAACTATCACGGCCTGTCGAAGAATAAGGACGGCGAGGTAGAGCCCAACCTGGCCAAGTCGACCCGCGTCTACGCCAAAATCGACGGCGAGTGGAAGCTGGTGCACGCCAACTTCGCTCCGGTGAGCTCGGGGAACTAGCTACCCGAACCGGGCCTTCGGTCGCGCTGGAACGAGGGGCGGGCGCGGCCGGAGGCCCGATCCGCCGACGGTCAGGGCGAGGGACTTAGCCCCCGTGTGGAGGTGATTGCCGGCTCGAATGCCAGGCTGCCGGTGGAAACGAAGCGGCTCGTCATCGTCCGGAACAACGCTCCAGGCCTGGCGATGGTAGGCATGCGGCTGCAGCCCTGAGGAGGTCGAACTCCCGCAGCAAAGCCGAGATGTGGTTCCAACTCGGAACGGAGTGGGCTACCAATCTCCCGCTTTTCGCTCCAGATAGGCAGCGCGTACGGGTTTCGGTCGTCGGACTCCGCGCGTGGGACTCCTCGAGAGCGAATCCCTCACCGGTCTTCCAACTCGGTCAGCGACCCGTGGAGCCGAGCGCGTGAGCCCAGCCAACGCGTACGAGTGAGACGCCTCTGCCCTCGCCCATCGGGAGGCAAGCGCCTACCGGTGCTACTCTCGCGACGTGAAGCAAGCTCACTGTGCCCGCAAGCACTGATCGACTTCGGGCGGAACCATGGAAAGGGAGGAAGGGTCATGCGAATCAAGACTCTCGTGGGGACCTGTGTCGTTGCGGCCGTGATCGCCGCGCCGGCGTTCGCTCAGGAAGGCGAAATGCCGGAGATGACGCCCGAGCAGCAGGCGGAGATGGAGGCGTACATGAAGGCCGGCGCGCTCGGGCCGCAGCACGAGTTGATGGCCAAGCATGTCGGCACCTACGACGCCGCGATCAAGAGCTGGATGGACCCCGCGGCGCCGCCGATGGAGTCGAAGGGCGTAGCGATCCGGACCCTGCACATGGGCGGTCGGGTCATGCACGAGGAGTTCCAGGGCGACATGATGGGCATGCCGTTCACTGGTCTGTCGCGCAGCGGCTACGACAACGTGTCCGGCAAGTACTGGTCGACGTGGACCGACAGCATGTCCACCGGAATCATGGTCTCCGAAGGGGAGTGCGACGAGGACCAGAGCTGCAGCTACGTCGGTACGTACAACGATCCCCTCAAGGGCGGCCCAGTGACCAACCGCTACGAGGCGAATTGGACGTCACCCAACGAGCAGTACTTCGCGATGTACGGCCCCGGCCGTGACGGCAGCGAAGTCAAGATGATGGAGATGATCTACACCAGGCGCAGCGCCGAATAGAGAGGCCTCTTTCATCGTCTCGTGGAATCGGCCTAGGAACCTCTTCCAGTCGAGCGTTCTTCTGTCACCCTCGACGGCCAGGTCAAGTGACGTGAAGTCTCTAGCCTCCCTGCTGCTCGCCCTCGCGAGCATCGGTTTTTTCACCTTCGTCGCCGCGCCTGCGGTGGCGCTGGCCGAGCCCCAGGATCCTCCCCAGGAGAAGACCGGGGGGCTCGCGCGGACCGACGGGGCGCTCGGGCACATCAACCAGCCGGCCGACATGCCCGCCTTGGCTCCGGAGCAGAAAGCGCTGAACGCCTACCACCGGGGGCTCGGGCACCGCGACAAGGCGTGGGAGCTGGAGGAGCAGGCCGCCGCGGCCAAAGGCGAGAAGTCAGCCAGAAAGGCGGCCAAGGCGCACAGATCCTACGAGAAGGCGATCGAGCAGTTCCGCAAGGCGGTCGAGCGGGTGCCAGAATTCGCGCAGGCCTTGGGCAGTCTCGGGTACGCCCTGCTGAAGACCGGGCAGTACGAGGAGGCGCTAGCGGCCTACGATCGGGCACTGGCCATCGGCCCGCGCTATCCCGAGGCGATCCAGGAGCGCGGTGAGGCCTATCTGGGTCTCGACCGAATCGAGGAGGCCAAGAGCGCCTTCATAGAGTTGGTCCCGATCGACGGCGAATGCGCCGACGAGCTGATGAGCGCCATGAAGCGCTGGTTGGATCAGCGGCGCGGCGATGCCGGCGGCCTCTCCGAGGTGGTCATCGAGAGCTTCGCTGTCTGGATCCAAGAGCGCAGCGGGTAAAGCGCGTCCGAGCTGACGCTTCGTTTGGCGCGATCAGGCCCGGCGATTCGCTGACTTCTAGCCCCATCCCGGGCGTGCGATGAAAGCGACCGAGCCCGGTCCTATCGTCGGCACTGCGCTCGAGTCGCTGACGACGGGCGCCGGTGTCATCCAGGTGCTGGTACATCGCGGCTGGTATGGCGGCGAAGCACGTGTGCTCCCTCGTGCTCGAGGCGCGATCGAGGAGTAGCTCTCTGAGCTAAGCACGCTGAGGATGCCCGACCGGAGCGTAACGCCGCAGATTCAGGCAGATACGGCGTTTCGTAGACGATTGGTGAGAAGGGCAGGCTAGGCGCCGATCACTGCTCCCACTCTTCTTCCATCTCCTCTACCCGTTGGCGCATCTCCGCTAGTCTGGCGTCGACTTCGGACTTCATCTGCTGAAACTCGGACTCCGACTGTAGGCTCGTCCAGGCGGGGTCATTCGTTCCGACGTAGCCGGCACCGACCGCCCTTCGCAGCCAACGCAGGGCCTCTTCCTTGTTCCCTTGGGTGGCATAGATCCTGGCGGTGTCGGTCAGCGGTCGTGAGGACTGGTTTCCGGCTTCCAGCTCAGCCTGGTTCAGCGCGAGGCTTTCTGCGAACAGCTTCTGCGCTTCGTCCCGTTCTCCTATCTGCCACAGGAACCAGCCCAGGGAAGTGGCGTTGCGAAGATCACCGAACAGGGCCTCCCCGGCCTTTTGGGGATCGCCTGCAATCAGCGCAGAGTATGCGGCCGCGGAGTGGCTTTTCGGGTCCTCGGGGCTCAAAGCGAGCATCCGCTGGCTGGTCTCGGCAGCTTCCTGGAACCGGCCTTGTGCCAGGACGGACAGCCACAGCATGAGATGGGCCATGGTGTCATCCGGCTGCAGTTCCAGGGCACTGGCGGTCCACTGCTCGGCCCTCTCGAAGTCGCCCAGCCCGAGATAGAGGAAACCGAGGCTCCAGTAGTTGACGGAGTGTAAGGGGTTCAGGGCGAGGGCCTTCCTGAATTGAGGGTAAGCCTCGTCCCATCTTGCGTTAGAAACGTAGACATACCCCAACGAGGAAAACCCCTCACTACTCGGACTCAGATCGATGGCGCTCTCGGTTTCCTCGAGAGCTTTCACAAGCCAGCCCTTGATACCGTACGCCGTAGCCAGCGCAAGGTGCGCGTCGGCCAGATCGGGGTCGGTGGAGAGGGCTTTCTCTGCCTCCTCGATGGCAGTGTCCAGCCAGCTCGGCTGCCCTCCGTACAGGTAAGCTCGCAGAGCGCAGGCGTTCGCCAGCCCTGCCCGGGCAAGAGCGAATCCAGGGTCCTCTTTCAGCGCCCGCTGAAACAGCTCGATCGCGTTCTCGTTGGCCTCTTTGTTGTATCGATAGTGGAACTCCTGCCCCTTCAGGTAGAAGTCGTAGGCGGTGAGATTCTCGGTGGGTTTTCTTTCGATCTGAGCCCTCTGTTGCGGTGACAGCTCGACCCGCAGGCCGGTGGCAATCCGCTCGGCAATCCGGCTCTGGACGGCGAAGATGTCGCTCAACTCTCCATCGTAGGTTTCCGCCCACAACTGTTCCCGCTCCGCAGCCTCGATCAGCTGGACGGTCACCCGGACCCGTCCTCCCTGTTGCTGAACTGTCCCGTCCAGAAGCAGGGCTGCACCCAACTCGCGCCCGATCTCGGAAGGATCTTCCTCACTCTCTCGGTACCTTCTGGACGAAGAAAAGGCGATCACTTTGCCCAGGCCGGGGATCTTCGAGAGTCGGGCGATCATCTCGATGGTCAACCCGTCGCTGAAGTACCTCTGATCGGGGTCGCCGCTGAGATTGTCGAAGGGAAGAACGGCGATGGAGCGCTGGTGGTCTTCGGCCGTCAGAGGCCCGGTTGAATCGGGTGCCAATGTGCGTAGCACGCCCGAAGACCACAGAACGAACGAGACCAGGAGAAGGAGGGCCGCTCCGGCCGCGATCTTCAGCCCGGCACGGTCTCGCCGTTGGTCAGCGATCGGTCGAGCGACCGACAGGGACTTGCTGTCAGAGTCCCGTTTGAGTCTCCGCAGATCCGTGAGCAGCTCGTCCGCGGAGTGGCTGCGCAGGGTTCGATCCTTTTCCAGCGCTTTCTTGACGATGTGCACGAGCTCGTCAGGCAGTTCGGGGTTCAGCCGCGTGGGAGCCGTCGGCTCCTTCGTCAAGATCTCGTTGAATACCACCGCCGAGGTGTTTCCCTTGAACGGAAGCAAGCCCGTGGCCATCTCATAGAGCACGACTCCCAACGAGAACAAGTCTGTTCTTGCGTCCAGAGGCTCACCGCGCGCCTGTTCCGGCGACATGTAGGCGACGGTGCCAACCGCCGATCCGGGACTGGTGAGTTGCTCTTCGGCCAGCGCTGTCGGCGCGACCGACTCGGCCAGTTCTCTTTCTGAGCTCCGCTTTGCCAACCCGAAGTCGAGGACCTTGGCTCCGTGCTCGGTGATGAAGATGTTCGCGGGCTTGATGTCGCGGTGGATGATGCCCTTGAAGTGGGCCGCATCCAGGGCACTTGCGATCTCGATCCCGATCTCCAAGATCTCTTCGATTGGCAGGACACCTGCCGACATCGGTCCAACTCGCCCTGCCTTCTTCTCTTCCAGGTACTCTCCGAGAGTCTTCCCCTCCAGGTACTCCATCACGAGGAAGGGCTGACCCTCGTGCTCGCCAAAGCCATGGATGGTGCAGATGTGGGGGTGGTTCAGAGCCGATGCGGCGCGGGCCTCACGCTCGAAGCGTTCCCGCGCCTCTGGGTTGTCGAAGAGCTTCTCGGGCAGGAACTTCAGCGCCACCGGCCGTCCGAGCTTCGTGTCCTCGGCCTTGTAGACGACGCCCATCCCTCCACCACCCAGCTGCTCGGTGATGCGGTAGTGGGAGACTGTCTCGCCGATCATGCCGCTATCGCGCCCTCGTGGAAACCGATGTCGGGTCCATGTTAGAGCCGGGCACACAGCGGAGCAACAGATCAGCGCGACGGGAACTCGCACGGGTTCGGGCGTCTCGGCGATACTCTTGGCTCATGAAGAGAAACCTGCCTTCGGTCGGCGCTCTCGCTCTCCTGCTGATCTTCAGCGCAGGCGGCTTTCGGCAAGCCCCGGACGTTGGCTCCGGAGAGGAACTGCGTCCAGGTGAGCCAATCCCGGAACCGACATTCTCCAGCTGGCTCGAGCAACACCGGGTTCCCGGTGCAAGTGTCGCGGTAGTTCGCGCAGGGGAGCTCGACTGGGCGAAGGGCTACGGTGTGCGGCAGGCAGGTGGGGCCGATGCGGTGGACGAGTCGACGCTGTTTCAAGCAGCGTCCATCTCGAAACCGGTGACCGCTGCCGGCGCGCTGCGTCTGGTTGCCGAAGGTGTCCTGAGCCTGGACGATGACGTCAACGAGAAGCTGAGATCGTGGACTCTCCCCGCGAACGGACTCAGGGCCGGGAATCCGGTGACGCTGCGGCATCTCCTGAGTCACTCGGCGGGCCTGACCGGGGGGATCGGTTCGTTTGGTTACGCCGAAGGTGCGCGACTGCCCACTCTCGTACAGATTCTCAATGGCGAGAAACCCGCGTACTCGGCAGCGGTTCGACTCGACATGGAGCCCGGGAAGGAGTTTCACTACTCGGCTGCCGGCTACACTGTCCTCCAGCAGCTGATGGTGGACGCCACGGCCGAGGAGTTCCCGGGGCTCATGGAGAGGCTGGTCCTACGGCCTGTTGGGATGACCAACAGCAGCTTCGAGCAGCCGCTATCCGAAGGCCGGGGCTCGTCCGCGGCGAGCGCTCACTTGTGGAACGGGGAACCGGTCAGCGGCTCCTGGCACACATACCCCGAGATGGCAGTCGCGGGTCTCTGGACCACACCGACCGACCTGGCTAGGTTCGCTATCGAGCTGTGGCGGTCCTACCACGGGCAGTCGAAAACGCTCCTGCCGCAGGAGATGACCCGAAGGATGCTCACTCGTGAGAGCGGAGAGTTCGGGCTGGGTCTTTCGCTGCCTCGGGAAGGAGTGGCCCGTTTCCAGCACGGCGGGGCCAATCTCGGCTACCGGTGTTTTCTGGTCTTGTCGATCGAATCAGGTGACGGCATCGTCGTCATGACGAACAGCGACCTGGGGCAGGCCTTGATAGACGAGGTCCTTGGGGCGGTCTGACCTGCCCGCCCGGGTGGCGACGGACCCGCAATCCTGGGCGTAGCCTGCCAGGTGACTCGACCAACGGCTCACCCGGGGAAGCCCGGGCCGCGAGCCTATCTTCGCGTGGCGGTGTCGAGATGGCCCGAAGGAGGCTCTTCATCACCTTCATCTCGCTCCTCGTGGCAGGAGTCGTCGTCGCGCAGGAGTTGCCGTCGCAGGGACCACCGATCCTCCAGTTCAGCTTCTCGAACCCCGGAGCCCGCAGCTTGGGATTCGGCGGGGCCTTCGTCGCCTTGGCCGATGACGCCACGGCCGCCTTTGCCAACCCGGCGGGCCTGATCCAGATTGCCAGACCCGAGGTCTCGATTGAAGGGCGTTCCTGGGGCTATTCGACGCCCTTCACGCAACGTGGGCGGCTGGTGGGGGAGCCGAGCGGTATCGGAATCGACGTGGTGGCCGGTTTGCGCGACGAGACTTCTTCGAACGACATCTCCGGTCTTTCTTTCTTCTCCGTCGTCTACCCCGGGAAGAACTGGTCGATAGCCTTCTATCGCCATCAGCTGGCGGATTTCGAGTTTCTGAGCCAGACACAGGGGCTCGTTACCCAGGGCCTCTTTGGTCCGGTCCGATTCGTCGAGCAGCGCGTCAAGACCGATCTCGAGGTCGTCAACTTCGGGCTCTCAGGCGCCTTCCGGGTGAGTGACGCGCTGAGTGTCGGCCTGTCGGCGGTCTATTACGAGACGGCTTTGGAGACCGTGAATCAGCCCTTCCTCCCCGACGCGGACGAATCACTGGGAATCTTCGCACCGACCTCGTATCTGCCCGAGAGACTGGTCGCCAGCGTGGCCTACAGCATTCACGACATCAGCTGGGGTCTGAACGGTGGCTTCCTGTGGACTGTCTCGCCACGCTGGCGGCTGGGAGGGTTCTACCGCCAGAGCCCTCGTTTCGAGCTACGAGCCGTGGCCACAGCCGGACCGGGGGGCTTCCTTTTCGGATTGCCGCCGGCCGGGGCGATTGTCGATGCCTCCACCTCGCCGGTCGCCTTGCCGGGCGTCTACGGGCTGGGCTGGGCCTTTCGCACCGACGACGGCAGCTTGACGGTCGCCTTCGAGTGGGACCGGATCGAGTATTCGACCATCCTCGACAGCCTGGACCAGAGGGAATTCGAGTCCGACAACATCGTTCTCGATGACGGCGACGAGCTCCATCTGGGGGCCGAATACGTCTTCTCGCGGTCAAAGCTCATCGCCGCGGCCCGGCTTGGTGTGTGGCTCGATCCCAACCATCGTCCCAGCTTCACCACCGAGAGCTCCGCTCTCGAGCGTACCCTTCGCCCGCCCGCCGCCGACGAGGTCCACTACGCGCTCGGCTTCGGGCTGGCTTTCGAGAGCTTTCAGATCGATCTCGGGGTCGACCTGTCGGATCTGGTCGACACTGTGTCTGTCTCCGCGATCTACGGCTTCTAGTGCCGCCGCCCGGCAGAATCCGCCGGCACGATCCTCTCGTAGCTCTTCTCCTGCCAGCAGTCTAGGTGCCGGTGTGTCGCCAACTGCCGTCGGCCGCGTCGCCTGACGGGCGGTTTCGGGCCTCTCGGCGATACGCTGGGGTCGTGAAGAGACGCTTCCCGTCGGTCGGCGGTGTCGCCCGGGTCTTGATGGACGAGATCCTCGCAGCGATCGGAGCAGCATACGGCTGCGGTTCCAGACGATCGCGGCGCATGCGGTAGCAGTGGCCTTCGGTCGTCGGCCTTCGGACGAGGTCCGTAGTCCTCGGGAGCGAATCCCTCGCCGGAGTTCCAGGCCGTGACTCTAAGGGCTATGCCCGCAGCTTCTACATGGCGGCTGACGGAGTGGCGAACCACCAGCGATGGCCTTCCGGGTCGCGCGCCTCGTACTCGCGCTGGCCGTAGGGCTGGTCGGCGGGCTCGCTG
>CALZJC010000263.1 GCA_945787525.1 Thermoanaerobaculia bacterium
GACGGCAGGAGATTCCTCGACGTAACGGCTGCCGGCGGCTTCGGGCTGCTGCACAAGGGCGACGCCGTGGCCATCGCGGACCTCGACAACGACGGCGACCAGGACATCTACCAGAGGATGGGCGGGCATCTTCTCGGCGACACCTACCCCAGCGTGCTGTTCGAAAACCCCCTGAACGACAGCGCCAGTGCCGCCCGCGCCTGGGTCGCGCTCCGGCTGGTCGGCACCCGGTCCAACCGGTCGGCCATCGGCACGCGCCTGGAGATCTCGCTGGACACCAACGCGGGCCGGCGCGAGATCCACCGCACCGTGACCACCGGTGGCTCGTCCGGTGCCTCGCCCTTGCGGCAGCTGATCGGGCTCGGGCCGATGGATGGCGGCCAGGCGATTCGCCGGATCGACGTCTTCTGGCCCGCCAGCGGCACGCGACAGACCTTCGATAACGTGAGCCCGCGCCGGTTCTACGAGATTCGGGAGGGCTCGAACGAGCTCATCGAGCTGCCGTTGCGCGGCACAAGGCTGCGAACCGGCGGCGGCTAGCCGGTGGCCCGCGATCCGGGCACCCGCGACTCAGGAAGAGCTGGAGGCAACCGCCTCGCGGCGCCGGTAGCGCGACAGGTTGGACTCGAGCCGGCGCGCCAGCTCGGCCTCGCCGGCCTGCCGCACGCGATCGAGCAGCCGTTGCTGGAACGCCGCGGCCTCTTCGAAGCGGCCGCTCTCGGCCAGGGCCATGGCAACCGTCTCGCCGTGCTCCAGGCTGTCCCGGGCGCGAAAGACGCCGTTGGCAAGCTCCAGAGCGCGCTGCCCATCGCGCAGCTCGGGATCCGGAGCGGTAACCAGCAGGCGGGCCAGGACGTGGGCCAGATTGGCACTCTGCGGCAGCCGCCCAAGGCCCTCCTCGAGACGGGCCCGCGCCCGCGCCCAATCGCCCGTCCGCACCAGAGCCGTGGCCTCGGCGACGCGCAGCTGGGGGTTGGTCGGCAGGCGTTCCACCGCCGCCCGATAGGCAGCCGCCGCCTCGCGGTGGCGGCCGACGGCCGCCAGGGCCTCACCCCGGACAGCCTCGAGATCCGGCGGCGCCCCCTCCAGACGGGCCGCCTCGGCCAGGCGGGGCAGCGCCTCCTCGGCTCGGCCCGCGGAGAGCAACAGCCGCGCGGCCTCGACCTGGGCCCGCGCCCGAGCCGCCGGCGGGTCGTTCCGTCCGGAACCCTCCCCGAGCACCCCCAGCGCCTCTTGCAGCTCGCCGAGCCGGGCGAGATCGTTCGCCAGCTCGACTCGGGCCTCGAGGCCACCCTCCCTATCGGCCAGAAGGCTGCGCAGAGCCTCGGATCCCTGGCTTCGCCTGCCGCTGCGGAGCAGCGCGGTGGCGCGGAGCAAGGCCGCCTCGGGATAGGCCGGCATCGCTTCCAGGACCGCGTCAAAGCCGGCGATCGCCTCGTCGAAACGACCGGCGCGGAACAGGCCGGTGGCGCGCAAGAATGACGCCTGAGGATCGCCCGGCGAGCTCTCCAGGATGGCGTCGTACTGAGCGATCGCCTCGGGCCAGCGCTCGGCGCGCTGCAGAGCGGTTGCCAGGTTCAGGCGCGGGTGGCTGGCCTCGGGCTCGGCGCGCACGGCGGCACGCAGCTGTTCCAACGCCTCTTCGATGCGACCCGACTCGACCAGCAGGATGCCCAGGTTGACCAGGGTCGCCGTCCTTTCCGGATCCAGGGCAAGGGCCCGTCGCAGCGCCGCCTCCGCTTCGTCGTAGCGTCGCAGACCCATGAGGATCAGGCCCTCATTGGTGTGGGCGCCGGCGGTCAAGGTCGAGTCTTCGCCCGCCGGACGACTCACCGATGCGTCGCGCCCTCCAAGGTAGCCCAGATCCCGCAGCTTGGCGAGCTCCTCGTCGCTGATCTCGGTCGAGCCGGCCGCTGGCGCCGGCGCTACGGGTTCATAGAAACGCCGATACTCGACAGCCGGCGCCTCGGATCCCGGGATCCCGGCCAGCGGGGGTCCCTGCACCGCCGCACCGTCGGGTAGGCCGAGGAGGGCGAGCAGAGTCGCGCAGACCTGCCGGATACCGGCGCCGGCCGCGTTCTCGCTCGGCGCCGGGCCGGCGCCCCAGACGACGTACATGCCTTCCGTGCGATGCCACTGCGCCGCGGTCTCGGTGTCCTGGCTGGAAGCCAGGGTCGGACGCCCCTCGCGCCAGAGAAAGCCGTGGTCCGAGGCCAGAACGAGCACCGCGCCGAGCTCCCGCGCCAGGCGCCGATACTCCCCCAGCAGATCGTCGACGGCGCGGAAGAAGCGCTCGGGCACGCGATGGTAGCGCTCGTAGTCACGCTCCGAGACGTTCGCCTGGCGCGGCGGCGCGAACGGCGCGAAGACGTGACCGATGCTGTCGGTGCCCTGGATGTAGAGCATCGTCAGGTCGGGCCGATGACGAGCGATGTGCTCGGTCGCCAGGCGGTGGTAGAGCTGGGTCTCGACCAGGATCCGGCGCAGCGCGCTGACCGGGTTCTCGTACGAGCGCCCCTGGCGCTCGATCTCGGCCGCGGCGGCGGCATCGAGCCACGGGAGAAAGGCCCGCAGCGCCGCAGAATCGATCTGTTCCTCCACCTCCCCCAACGTGCGCCGTGCCCAGGCCTCGAGCGCGGGAGGGTGCACGATGCGCGGCGGCGGCGACTCCTCCTGGTAGAGAAAGGTGAACAGTCGATCCGAGACCATGACCCCGTTGACCGGCTCCGCCGGGTAGGTCGCCCATTGACCGAACACCGCGACGCTCTTGCCGCCATAGGAGGCCATGTTCCAGATCGCGGGCCGCCGCCGCTCGCTGCTGGAGATGAGCTCCCGGTCGCCGCTCAGCGGGTGGAAGTGGGCGAAGTCGAGGATTCGATGCTCGAGAGGCGAGCTGCCGGTGAACATCGTGGTCCACAGAAGCGGTGACAGGATCGGCTCCTCGGTCAGCAGCACGCCGCGCCGGCCCTCGCGGACCAGGGTCTGCAGATTCGGCATCCAACCGCGGGCCATGTACTCGTCGAGCAACTGCCAGTCGGCGCCGTCGAGACCGACGAAAATGACCCGCCGGCCGGCGGTCGTGGCGGCCGCCACGCGCGGCACGGCCGCCATCGTGGCCGGTGCCACCGGGCCGCCCGCTTCACGACCGCGCAGCAGCAGGTAGCCGGCGGCCAGCAGCACCGCGGCGACGGCTGCCGCCAACAGCAGCCGTGACCGCCGCCCGCGGCCGACGCTCACCGGCCGCTCCCGGCGCGGTCTCGCTGTCGAACGGTAAGCTGCCGACCCTCCGGCACGGCCATCCATCTCGTGGCGCCGCCCTCGGGCCAGCGCACCCGAAGGCTCCGGAGCTTCCGATTCTCGCCCAGGCCGAAGTGCGCCCGCGGGTCCCGGGCCGACGCGTAGCTGCCATCGCGGCGTACCCATCGCCGCAGAGACCGCCCGTCCAGGTCCACCTGCACCACGGCGCCGAGCATCGGCCGGGCCGGCTGCCGGCCGAGGGCCTGGACGGCGAGCCAGCCGTTCCCCCGATCGCCGACGTTGATCAGCAGCCGCACCGGACCGTTGTTGTTGGCCTGCACTGCGTCCAGGTAACCATCGTTGTCGAGGTCACCGACAGCCAGGCCGCGGCTGACCTCGGAGAGCTCGAAGACGCTTCCCGCGCGGTCGGTGATCTCCTCGAAGGCGCCGCCGAGATTGCGGAACAGCAGGTTCGTCTGGTGCAGGGCATAGCTGTCGCCGAGCAGCACCAGCGGCTCGAGGTCGTAGACCGAGCCGTTGACGACCATCACGTCGAGCCAGCCGTCGTTGTCGAAATCGAGCCACGAGGTACCGAAGCCGGTGAAGTTGTGGCTCGGCGTGCCGAGCCCGGTACCCACCGACGAATCGACGAAATAGGCCGTGCCGTCGTTGACGTAGACCGTGTTCGTCTCGCGGTCGATGTGGGTCATGAACAGATCTTCGTCGCCGTCGTTGTCGAAGTCGCCGGCGGTCACTCCCATGCTACCTTCCGAGTCGCCCTGCATATTGACCGCGACCCCGGCGAGCAAAGCCTCCTCGCGAAACGAGCCATCGCCCTCGTTGAGCCAGAGATGGTTCGGCAGCGCGTCGTTGGCGACATAGAAGTCGAGCCAGCCGTCGTCGTTGAAGTCGCCGGTGACGACGCCCAGCGTGCCTGCCGCCGGGGCGCCGCGGATCAGTGCGGTGGCGTCCTCGAACGTGCCGTCACCGCGATTGCGGAACAGCCGGTCGGGCTCCGGCGGGTAGGAGAGCGGTCCGCAGTAGGTGATCAGCCCGGTCTCGAACCGGCAGAGCTTGTTGGTGTCCGTGGTGAAGGCGACGTAGTTGCCGACGTAGAGGTCCAGCCAGCCGTCCCGATCGTAGTCGAACAGGGCGGCTGCGACGCTCCAGCGCCGGTCGTCGGTGCCCGAAGCGGCGGTGATGTCGCCGAAGGTCCCGTCACCGCGGTTGCGCCACAGCTGGTTGGAGCCGAAGTTGGTGACGTAGAGATCGATCCAACCGTCGTTGTCGACGTCGCCCGCCGCCACTCCCATGCCGTAGCCGTGGGCGGCGAATCCCGCTCGATCGGTGACGTCGGTGAACTGCAGGACACGGCCGCCATCGGCCCGCAGCTCGAGATCGTTGCGGTAGAGCCGGTCGGTCAGCGGCAGCGGGTGGCGCGGTGGGAACAGCGCGTCCTCGATCGTCTTGCCGCGACCCTGCATCGCCCCCTGCACCAGGTAGACGTCGAGGTCGCCGTCGTTGTCGTAGTCGAGCAGCGCGACGCCGCCGCCGAGGGCCTCGTGCGAGTACTTCTCGCCCGACATGCCGTTGAAGTGCACGAAACCGAGCCCCGACTCGGCCGCGGCCTCGCGGAAGATCTCGCTGGCAGCCGCGGGGAGCGACTGCGGTTCGTCGCCGGTGGACCGAATCCCGGCCGGCCGGTCCCCGCAAGACCCCGTCAGCGCCGCGAGAACAATGGCCGTGGCCGTCGCCGGCCCCACTCGCCAGGTAGCCATGATCACCCTCCCGGCCGCAGCGTAGCGTAGCGCCCGGCGGCCAGGCTGCGCCAGCTCAGCGCCGGGCGATCCGGCCGCCGGAGCACCGCCTCGACGCCGGCGTCACACTCGCCGAGCCCGATCAGGACGCGCGGATCGTTGGCCACCGCGTAGCTGCCGTCGCGGCGCGAGCGGCGCCAGCGCGGCGGCCCGCCAGCGCACCGGGCGCCCAGCCAGGCGCCCAGCGGCTCGGCCAGGCCGGCGCTCGCCGCCAGTTCGAAGCCAACCCAGCTGGCGGCGCTCCCGCGGTTGTTGCGCAGCAGCCGCACCGGGCCGTTGTTGTTGATCACCAGGACGTCCGGGTCGCCATCTTTGTCGAGATCGCAAAAAGCCGCGCCCCGGCTGACATCGGGGAGCAGGAAGCTCTCGCCGGCAGTGGTATCCGACAGGTTGGTGAA
>CALZJC010000264.1 GCA_945787525.1 Thermoanaerobaculia bacterium
GGCCGAGGAGATCAGCGCCGGCGTCGCCGACGGCGAGCTGGTGGTGTTCGAGAGCAGCGGCCATTTCGCGCCGCTGGAGGAGCCGGAGGCGTTCGCGGCGGCGGTGGTCGGATTGCTCGACGCCCGCTAGGGCGGTCTCAGTCGGCTCGCTCGGAGACGATTCTCCAACCGCCCTCTTCGAGGGCCATGCGCAGCGTCTTTCGCACCACGTCCTGGAAGGTATCGGAGCGGTAGCTCTGCCGGAACTCGACCTCGACCTGTCCCGGCTCGAGCTTCTGGTTGCGCAGTTCCCGGATCTCCAGCTCGATGAACTCGGGCCCGGTCAGCCGGTCCTGGCGCCGTGCGCGCCACTTGTCGAGACTGATGCCGCCCGGCGGGACGAACCGCTCCGAGTAATGAGCCAGGTAGGCGTTGGCGTCCTGGGCTCGCCAAGCGGCGGCCCAATCGGCCACTACCTCGAAGGGGGCTCTGTGGTCAGCGCCGGTCACCGCGGCGGCCGCCTCCGTGGCCGCTGGGCCCTCGATCTCGCTCCGTTCCGGGCCGCCTTCGTCAGAGGCCTCCTCGGACTCGACCGGCGGGCGGATGCAGCTGTCGGCGATGTCGAGCAGCGTCAGGTCGACGCTGTCGGTGTCGGGCAGCCGCTGCGACGGATCCCAGAAGTCGAGAACGGTTCCGATTGCTTCGCCGTTGTCGATCGCTGTCGGATCGTCGGGTATCTTGCTGAGCTCCCGCAACGCGTCTTCATAGCGGGCCTTCGCGGCCAGCGCCACGGCCAGGTTGTTGATCGCTGTGGGCGATTCCGCGCAAAGGTCCTTCAGCCGGCGGAACTCCTTCTCCGCCTCGTCGAACTGCTCCAGCTCCATCCATCGGAGGCCCAGCAGCAGCCGGACCTCGCCGCTGTCCGGTACCTCCTCCAAGATCGCCTGTAGCTCGCGGATATCCTCCTCGACAGTCTGGGCCGAGAGCGGCCCGCCGGACACGTAGACGAGGCCGCGAGCGAGAGCGACAGCCAGAATCAGGATCCGGGATCGGAGACGCATGACGCAACCTCGAGGGTCGGCGACGGCGATGACGAACAGATCCGCGGGCCGGACCCGAGGCTGCCGCGCAGCGGCAATGGGCGCCCTGCTGCTCGCCCTCTGCCTAGTGGCTGGCCACGGGAACGCCCGAGCCCAGGCCACGCCGCCGAGCAACCTCGGATTCGCCGGCGTCGATCCCGGAAAGCCAGTGGCGTTCGATCTGCGCTCGGGCCGCATCGAGGGCGCCCTGCCGTTCGACGTCCAGTTCTACCTCCAGTCGCCGGTCGACCAGAACGTGACCCGAGTCACCGGGCGCTACGTGCAGTATCGCTACAGCCCGGAGCGCAACTGCAACCAAGTCTTCCCGCCGCCGCCAGACCCGCCGCGGGGCTACCTGGCACCGCTGCCGATGGTGCGGCTCGGAGAGCAGAGGATCGCCATCGGCAAGACCCTGGCGGGTGACCGCGACCCGCGCTTCGAGGCGATCCGCCGCCAGGCGATCGAGCTGGTCGATCCCGAGCGACAGGCGGAGATCCCGGGCGAGAGGATCGACGGCGAGAAGGAGATCTACTTCGTCCGGCTCTACGACGACAAGACGGACCCCAACAACGTCGTTCACAAGGTCGAGATGTCGGTGCCGGCGGTGCTGCCCAACCGCATCATCTGCTTCGAGTTCAACCTGGCCAAGAAGGTCGATGTAGACGCGTTCCGCGCCAGGGCCACCACCGAGCTGGATACGGAGCTGCGCAGCCCTCGCTGGGAGGTCGACCGCGACGACCCGACCGGCGGCGTCGCGACGATGGCGATCCAAGAGGCGGCGGCCTACAACCTGCTGCGCCGCGCCCTGATCACCGCCGTCCTGGCCCAGCTCGGTCCCGGCGAGCGGCTAGCGGCCCCTTACGGATCGTTCTTCGACCCGACCGTCAACCTGGCCGGGGTGGAGAATCGCTATCTCGAGCGGCTGACCAGGATCCTGTCGCTGCAGGTAGACCGGGAGAACGCCCGCCAGCAGCTGTCCGGCGATCGCAAGGCACTGGTGCTCGAGCTGCGGGCGCTCATCGGCTCAGCGGCCTACAAGAAGCTAGCGGCAAGCGATCTGGCAGGGGATATCCTGGGCAGCCGGCAGCGGGTGCTGAGGATCCCGGCGGAGAACGTCGCGGCCGTGGCCCGGGGCGGAGCGCCGGACGGTGCGGAGCTGGACCTGGGATCGGTCTGGCTTCCCCGGGATCTGGCGAGCACGATCAGCAGGCTGGAAGAGACGGAAACGGACTTGGAGGCCCTCGGCGACCTGGTCAAGCGGTTGGAGGACCGCGCGACCCTGGCGCTGGAGGAGGGACTCAGCGCCGATGACCTCCGCCAGCTGAACGGGCTGCTGGACGACACGATCGGTGCTCTGCTGCCGGTACTGTCCGAGACCTCGAAGCTGCAGCGGGCCTTGAGCAATCGTCGGCAGGAGCTCACCGGCCTCGTGCAGGTGCTCACCGTCATCCTCGACGAACGGGTCCGCATCCTGGGCACCTCGGTGGGCGACTACCAGACCCGGGCCGGTTGGTACATCAGCGCCGACGTCGGCGTCGGCTTCGCGCCCGACATCGACGACACGTTCAGCTATATCGGCACCAACATCTACTTCCGACCGGTCAACAAGAGAGCGCCGCTCAGGGGCCTCGACTTCTGGAGGCGTTTCTCGATGATGGTCGGGATCACCGAGAAATCGCTGGCCCGCGACGGCCAGTTCGAGGGCCTCATCGGGACCAGCCCGGTGCTGGTCGCCGGCGGCATGCGGCTCAACGATCACATTCGCCTGTCGGCCGGGGCGGTGGTCTTCCGTGACACCGACCCGAATCCGCTGATCGACGACACGAGCCTGGCCTGGACCCCTTACGTATCGCTGTCCATCGACTGGAACCTGCGCAACCTCTTCTCCAACTTTGGCGGCGCCTTCGGCGCCAACGGGTCGGGCAAGAAGTAGCGCCACAGAGGTAGAAACATGGCAAGACGGTTAGAAGCCGACAACCTCAGGATCTCGCCGCGCGAGGGCATCGCCGTCGGCGGTCGCACGATCATCGCGACCTTCGACGGCCGCAAGTTCCGCGGCAGCGGGCTCCTGCGCGCTCGCTATCTGCTGCTGCCCGGCGATCCTTTCATCTTCAACAACCCGGAGCCGGACGGCGAGGCCGAGGCGTTCCTCGGCCCCAGCGCGGTGACCCAGGGCGCGCGCCCGTACAGCAAGGAGCTGGTGCTCAAGAAAAGGGCCGGCGGCGCCCGGCTGCTGCGCCTGGACATCCGGCTCGAGGTGGTCGAGGTGGACGAGAACGACGAGCAGCTCGGCGACCCCACCGAGGAGTTTTTTCACGTGCCGATCAAGCGCGGCACCAGCTCGCGGCTGAGCCGGATGCGCGCCAGCCTAGGAATGAGCCAGGCTGACCTGGCCGGCGAGCTGGGCGTCTCACGCTCGACGATCTCGCGTCTCGAACAGGGAGGCACGACCTCGCAGGCGACGCTGCGCAAGCTCCCCAAGTCGATGGAGCACGGCGTCGAGGAGCTCAAGGACTGAAGCGGGCGCGCCGTTGGTGATGGCCAGGAGCATGATGAATCGCCGCTTGCGGCAGCCGATCGGTTGGGCTATCGCGCTGGTCGCGATCAGCGGTCTACTGATCGACTGCAGCCGCCAGCACGACAACGCCGACTTCCTGCCGACCTCGCCCATCGTCCAGGGCGCCCTCAGCATCCTGCTGTCGGCCACCGAGCTGACCGGCGACGGCGTCTCGACGGTCTTGATCACCGCCCGGATCGACCCCGAGTCCGATTCCCGCAAGGTCGTCTTCGAGACCACCCTGGGGCAGTTTCTGGACGCCGACAGCAACGATTCGAGCAAGCGGACGCGTACGGTCGACGCGGCCGATCTCAACGGTGAGGCGATAGCCCGCCTGAGAAGCGACCCCGACCGCACGCTCGGCAGCGCAACCGTCACGGTGTCGATCAAGGGACCGGTGGATCCGGCCCAGCCGGGCGGCGCCGAGGAGACCAAGATCAGCCGCACGATCGCCATCACCATCGTCGCCATCTCACCGGACACGATCGAGTTCACCATCTCGGGTGAATCACTCCCCGCCGACGGCTTCTCGGTGCTGGAGCTGCTGGCGCACGTCGATCCGGCGCTCGCCCAGGCCTATCGCAGCATCAGGTTCCGGGCGACGCCGCCGGGGATGGTCGTCGGCGGCGCGGCGAGCGACGGCGTATCGAGCCGCACGGTGACCGCCGACAGCGAGGGCAACGCCGGCGCCCAGCTGACGAGCGACAAGATGAACCCCGGCATCGGCCGTTCCGAGGTGACCGCCCAGCTGGCCAACTTCCCCGAGGTGTTCCGCACGCTGAACGTCGACTTCCAGCCGCTCAGCGCGGACACGCTCGAGCTGACCGCCTCGGCCACATCGATCCCGGCCGACGGCTTCTCGACGGTGGAGCTGCTGGCGGTCATCGATCCCGCAACGCCGCCCGATTTCCGCAACATCATCTTCGAGACGACCCGCGGCACCTTCGTCGGCATCGGCACCGTCTCGGGGGACACGATCACCGTCACCGCCGATGCCAACGGCGAGGCCCGCGCCAGCCTGCGGAGTGATCGCGAGATTGGACCGGTCGAGGTGCGCGCCGCCCTGGCCTCCGACAGCTCCGTCTTCCGTACCCTGTTCCTCGAGTTCACCGCGCCCGCTCCCGGATCGGTCATTCAGCTCGAGGTCTCGTCCGCCTCGGCGCCGGCCGACGGCGGGTCGCAGGTCCGAATCACGGCGATCGTGGCGCCCGAGGTGACCTCGAAGAGTCCACGGCCGACCGTGAACTTCACCACCAGCCTGGGTACGTTCACCGAGACCAACAGCAAGAGCGCCGCCAACCGAACGATCAACGGTGACCGGGCGTCGGTCACCCTGAAGACCGAGACCACCATCGGCACGGCTTTCCTGACCGCCGAGGTCGACGGCTTCGTGGCCGAGGCGACGGTCGACTTCAGGCGCTCCTTTCCCGATTTCATCGAGGTCGACGCCGGCGCCTTCGAGCTCGACAAGAGCGCCTCCCTCGGCGGCCGCACGATAACCGTCACGCTGCGCCGAGATGCCGGGCGGGGCGAAGTCTCCGAGGGAACCGTGGTCGAGTACTCGATCGTCAAGGAGAGCGACGGCACACCGATCGGCGACATCGTCTTTCGCAACATCAGGGTGAGCACCAAGAGCGGCCCCGTACAGCAGTCGACCGCCGACCTGGTCACCGACAGCTCGGCGTTCACCGGACTGGCGATCGTTCGCGCTACGGTCCCCGGATCGGGCGCCGCCGCCGGCGAAGACACGATCAGCATCGTGCCCTGAGCCGGTGCTGCGGTCGGGAGGGGCCGGCATGTGGTGAGCGAGACACTCGGCCAG
>CALZJC010000265.1 GCA_945787525.1 Thermoanaerobaculia bacterium
TGTTGCCAAAGGCGCGGTAGCCGGCCAGACGGTCCGGATCCAGAGCGATGTCGCGCCCCGGGGTCTCCAACACCGCCAGAGTGAAGCGCAGAGCGTCGGCGCCGTACTCGTCGACCAGCTCGAGGGGGTCCACCGTGTTGCCGCGGGTCTTGGACATCTTGTGGCCCTGGGCGTCGCGCACCAGGTTGGTCAGATGCACGGTGTGGAACGGCAGCCGGTCGGTGAACTCGAGCCCGAACATCACCATCCGCGCCACCCAGAAGAAGATGATGTCGAAGGCGGTGACCAGGACGTCGGTGGGATAGAAGGTCTCGAGGTCCGCTGTCTCCTCGGGCCAGCCCAGGGTCGAGAACGGCCACAGACCGGAGGAGAACCAGGTGTCCAGGACGTCGTCGTCCTGGCGCAGCTCGTCGGTGCCGGCGGCGGCGGCCGCCGCCTCGCGGCTCTCGGCGACGAAGCACTCGCCGTCGGCGGTGTACCAGGCGGGAATCCGGTGACCCCACCAGAGCTGGCGCGAGATGCACCAGGGGCGGATGTTGTCCAGCCAGTGCTCCCAGGTCTTGAACCAGCTGTCCGGCACCAGGTGCAGCTCGCCTTCGCGCGCTGCCGTCAGCGCCCGCTCCGCCATGCCCGAGACGTCGCAGAACCACTGCGTCGAGAGCAGCGGCTCGATCGGCACACCGCTCCGCTGGCAGTGGCCGACGTTGTGGGTGTACTCCTCCTCACCCACCAGCGCGTCGTCGGCGCGCAGCCGATCGAGGACCAGACGCCGGGCTTCATCGCGGTCGAGACCGGCGAACTCCTCGCCCGCTTCGGCGGTCATGCGCCCGCGCCGGTCGATCACCTGGACGCTGTCCAGCCCGTGCCGGCGGCCGATCTCGAAGTCGTTCGGATCGTGCGCCGGCGTCACCTTGACCAGCCCGGTACCGAACTCCGGGTCGACCACGTCGTCGGCGACGAACGGCAGGCGGCGGCCGACCAGCGGCAGGATCGCGTGCGCCTCGGCCAGGCTCCGGTAGCGATCGTCATCCGGATGGTAGGCGATCGCCGTGTCGCCCAACATGGTCTCGGGACGGGTGGTGGCGACGACGATCGGCTCGCCACCTTCCACCGGATAGGAGATCCGGTAGAGCTTGCCCTTGACCTCCCGCATCTCCACCTCGAGGTCGGAGAGGGCGGTGTCCAGGGCCGGCGACCAGCTCACCATGTACTCGCCACGGGAGATCAGGCCCTTCTCGTAGAGGCGCACGAACGCCGTGACCACCGCTCGTGACAGGCTCTCGTCCAGGGTGAAGCGCTCGCGGCTCCAGTCGCAGCTCGCTCCCAGCTTGTCGAGCTGGGCGCGGATCTCGCCGTGATGGCGATGTTTCCACTCCCAGACCCGCTCGATGAACGCCTCGCGGCCGATCTCGCGCCGATCGATGCCCTCGCCGGCCAGCTGCCGCTCGACCATCAGCTGGGTGGCGATGCCGGCGTGATCGGTGCCCGGCAGCCAGAGCGCGTTGAAGCCCTGCATGCGCTTCCAGCGGGTCAGCAGGTCCTGGACCGTCGACTGCAGGGCATGGCCGATGTGCAGCGCGCCGGTGACGTTGGGCGGCGGGATCATGATGCAGTAGCTCCGCTCGGCGGCGCCGGCGCGAGCCTTGAACAGCTCGCGCTCGCTCCACCAGCGCTGCCACTTGCCTTCGTAGCTCGCCGGGTCGAAGACCTTGTCCATCGATTCCATTTCCATGAGAGAACGCCTCGACGGCGCCGCGGCCGGTGACCGTGGCACCGGTGGTGGGGCCCGGCCCGTCCGTTGGCGGCCGCCTCAGTCGGCCGGCTCTTCCAGCTCCAGCAGCCGGTCCTTGACGACCACCTCGGCGAGGTCGGGCACGACCTCCCAGGCGACTTCACGCACGACGTCGTCACCGATCAACTCGGCAACCCGGCGAGCGATGGCATCGATGTCGGCGGCCGACAGGCCTTCAGCGGGCGGCGCCTCTGGTGCCGGCACGTCGGCCTCCGGCACCGCAACTTCGACCGCGGGAGCGCTCTCCACTTCGATCGACGCCGGCTCGGCGGGCGCCGGCTCGGCAACCGGCTCGGCGACCGGCTCGGCGGCCGGCTCGGCGCCGCGCTCCATCAGCTCGTGGACGGTCTGCAGCAGCCTCTGCGAGTCGAACGGCTTCTTCAGGTAGGCGTCGGCGGCGGCGGCGCGCTGCTCGTCGAAGGCCTCGAAAGCGCCGGCCAGCAGTAGCACCGGCACGGCGGGATGAAGCTCTCGGACCTTGTCGCAGACCTCGTAGCCGGTCGGCCCGGGCGGCATGTGCACGTCAGCGATCACCAGGTCGGGCGCCTCGCCGGCGAGCTTGGCGAGCGCCTCGTCACCGTTGCTGACCGCCTCCACCGAGTAGTCCTCGTCCAGAAAAGTCAACTCGACCACCTTGTGGATGGTCACGCTGTCGTCGGCGAGCAGGATTCTCTTGCCCATGCGGATCACGCTCCGGCTTCGGCCGGTGCCTCTTCGAGGGTCCGGCGCAGATAGTCAACGATCTCGCGGGTCGAGCTGCCGGGCAGAAACACCGCGGCGATCCCCGCTGCCTTGAGACCCGGAATGTCCTTCTCCGGAATGATGCCGCCGGCGAACACCAGGATGTCCTCGGCCCCCTCGCTCTGCAGCCGTTCCGTCAGCTCCGGCAGCAGCACGTTGTGCGCTCCGGAGAGGATCGAAACGCCCACCACATCGACGTCTTCCTGGATGGCCGCAGCCACGATCTGCTCCGGCGTCTGCCGCAGCCCGGTGTAGATCACCTCGTAGCCGGCATCGCGCAGCGCCCGAGCCACCACCTTGGCGCCCCGGTCATGGCCGTCGAGTCCCGGCTTGGCGATCAGGATCCGCTGCGTATGCCCCATGCGGTGGGATTCTAGCAGGAAGCGTCCGTCGCCAGATGGCATCATCGGCCCCGATCCGAGAGAATGGCCCTGTCGTGCGGAAACAGGTCACATTCCTGGCGGGGCTGTTGCTCTTTGCCCATATGGCCGCCGCCGCGCCGGGGACGCGGTCCCCCGTCCTGGAGGCTCTGGGCGACCTGGTGCCGCCGCACCACGCGCTGCACGACTTCGTGGGCAGCGTGACCTGGTACGGGCATCGCTCCCCTCCTCCGGTGCGCTACGTTCAGCCGGACTTCGCGGCCTGGGCCGATACGCTGGTCGAAACGGCGGTGGATCCCGCGGCAGACGACTTCGTCGCCATCTGGCGCGATCCCGAAGGGGCGATCCGACACGTGCTCGCCAAGGGCGGTCTCGTGCGGCTCTTCTCCATCGCTGCCGATGTGGTGGAGTTCGAAGATCCCGGGTTTCACACCCAGGTCGGCGTGGCGCGCTGGGGCTGGGTCTACGGTGAGGGCCTGCTCCAGGTCCACCGCAGCTGGCGCCTGACCCTCTCACCACCGGACGAGACGGGACGGCCGACGGGGCCACCGGTGCCGAGCGCTCTCTTCTCCGTGATCACCTATGAGTATCGCCGGGGCGAGGTCGTCCCGTTCCGCAGCCGGACCTACTGGAGCGAAGAGGACCGGCGAGCGGGCCGCTGGGGCCAGAGGACCTGGTACGAACCGGACGGTCGCCACAGGAAGACCAAGCACATCCCGGAACGGCCGTACCCCTACTAGCCTGACCTTCTCACCAATCCTCTGCGAAACGCCGCAGGTGCCTGAATCTGCTGCGTTACGCCGGCTGCCGTGCACCGTGGGGCGCAGGACGTTGTTGCCGGGCTGCCGGCCGGCGAGTGATCAGCCGGAGGTGCACGATGCGGCTCGATTGGTCGGACCAGGGAATCTTCCCCGGCCCGGGGCCCTCAAAACGCCGCCGGCTCTTCGTAGGAACCGAAAACGTCTCGCAGGGCGTCGCTGATCTCGCCGACGCTACAGTAGGCCTTGACGCAATCGAGGATCAGCGGCATGGTGTTGTCTTCACCCTGCGCCCCCTTCTTGAGCCGGTCGAGCTTCGCCGCCACGGCGCCGGCGTCGCGCCGCGAGCGCACCGCCTCGAGAGTACCGATCTGCTCGTCGGCCAGATCGTCCGGGATCGACAGGATCTCCATCGGCTTCTCGTCCTCGACCTGGAACTCGTTGACGCCGACGACGATCTTCTCCTGCCGCTCGATCTGCTGCTGGTAGGCGTAGGAGGCCTCCATGATCTCGCGCTGCGGGTAGCCGGCCTCGATCGCCTCCACCATGCCGCCGAACTCGTCGATGCGCCGGAAGTAGTCGTTGGCGCCATCGACCATGCGCTGGGTGAGCTGCTCGACGAACCAGCTGCCGCCGAGCGGGTCGACGGTGTTCGCCACTCCCGACTCGTGGGCGATGATCTGCTGGGTGCGCAGGGCGATGCGGGCGTTCTGCTCGGTGGGCAGGGCCAGAACCTCGTCGAGGGCGTTGGCGTGCAGAGACTGGGTACCGCCCATCACTGCCGCCAGCGCCTGCACGGTAGTGCGCACGACGTTGTTGTAGGGCTGCTGGCCGGTGAGCGAGCAGCCGGCCGTCTGGGTGTGGAAACGCAGCATCATCGAGCGCGGGTCCTGCGCCTTGAAGCGGTCGCGCATCACCGTGGCCCACAGCCGCCGGGCGGCCCGGTACTTGGCGATCTCCTCGAAGAAATCGTTGTGGGCGTTGAAGAAGAAGGACAGCCGGGGGGCAAACTGATCGACGTCGAGGCCGGCGCGGATGCCGTAGTCGACGTACTCGATGCCGTCCCGCAGGGTGAAGGCCAGCTCCTGCAGCGCCGTCGATCCGGCCTCGCGGATGTGGTAGCCGGAGATCGAGATCGTGTTCCAGCGCGGCACCTCCGCGGCGGCGAAAGCGAACTGATCGGTGATCAGCCGCATCGACTCACGGGGCGGATAAATGTACTCCTTCTGGGCGATGTACTCCTTGAGGATGTCGTTCTGCAAAGTGCCGCTGACCTGGCGTTTGATGTCCACACCCTGCTGCTCGGCCACCGCCAGATACATGGCGAAGAGGATCGGCGCGGTCGAGTTGATGGTCATCGAGGTGGTCACCTGGTCGAGCGGGATGCCGTCGAAGAGGGCCTCCATGTCGGCCAGGGTGTCCACCGCCACGCCACACTTGCCGACCTCGCCGCGCGACATGTGGTGGTCCGAGTCGTAGCCGTACAGGCTGGGCAGGTGGAACGCCACCGACAGCCCGGTCTGACCGTGCTCCAGCAGGTACTTGAAGCGCTCGTTGGAGTCGGCCGCCGTGCCGAAACCGGCGAACTGGCGCATCGTCCAGAGCCGGCCGCGGTAGCCGGTGGCGTGCACGCCGCGGGTGTAGGGGAACTCACCGGGGTTGCCGACCTCGGTCTCGAAGTCGATCTCTGCCACGTCCTCGGGCCGCGTCAGGTGCGGCACCTCCATGCCGGAGACGGTGGAGAAGTCCGACTTCCAATACGGCCG
>CALZJC010000266.1 GCA_945787525.1 Thermoanaerobaculia bacterium
TGGTCACGGATCTCGCGGTGGGTTGGCGAGATGCCCTCGCGACGCCGGAAGTCGCGAATGAAGTCGAGGATCTGACGCTGCCGGGCGGTAAGGAAACGGGCCATGACTCCGATGTTAGAGCGCAAATGGAGCGTAAGTCAATCCACCGACTCCACCGCGCCGCCTTGACATCGCACCGGCCCTTGGCTACCTTCAGATTCCACCTGGGAGGCAAAATGGCCTGGAAACGAAACGAAACCAACGCGCCCGCCGGATCGACGCCGTCACCGATCGCCCCGCCGGCCAAGCGAACCGGGGAAAGCGCCACGATTGGCGCTTCGATCCGCATCAAAGGCGATCTGAGCGGCGATGAAGACCTGCTGATTCAGGGGCAGATACAGGGCACGATCAAGCTCAAGAGCCACAACGTCACGGTCGGGCCCAGCGGCCGCGTCAAAGCCGACATCCGGGGCAGGACCATACGAGTGGATGGCGAAGTCGACGGCAACCTGTTCGGCGAAGAGGAGATCGTCATCCGCTCCTCCGGTAGGGTGCAGGGCAACCTGCAGGCGCCGCGCGTCACGCTGGAGAACGGCTCCAGCTTCAAAGGCAGCATCGACATGGACGCCGGGGGACAGCAACCGCCGCTGGCGCCGCAGCCCGCGGCGTCACCGGCGCCGAAGTCCGCCGCCGGGGCGACGCCGGCAAACAATTCCAGCAAAGGCTGATCGCCGGCTTGCCAGCCACCCCGCCGCAGTCGACCGCCGACCTCCGGCAGACGGCCGGGGACGAGCACCAGACTCTGGGGCTCGGCCAGGTACTGCGCGAGCTGCAGCGCCGCCGGCGGCCGCGGGTGCTCGACCTCGTGCCAGCCCTGGGCACCATCCGGCCCGACTGCGGCGAGCGCTCGAGGATCAGCTACCGGTTCCCGACGAAGGGCCGTTCGACCTGATCCTGGCCTGGGACCTGTTCAACTACGTCGCGGCCGACCAGCTCGAGGCGCTGGGACAGCTCCTCGGGGCCCTGTGCCGCCCGGGCGGCCATCGTTTCGCGCTGATAACCACCAGAGGACCGATCAGCGACCGGCCGATGAACTTCGAGATCGTCGCGCCGGACGTTCTGCGCTACGGCACCGCGGCGGCGAGCGAACGGGCCAGCCCGGGCTACCACGAGACCGCCCTCGAACGACTGCTGGACGCCTTCGCCGTCCAGACCTCCTTCCTGCTGCGCCACGGCATGCAGGAGTACATCTTCACCCGGCGCGTCAGCCACCAGACGCAGCCGCCCTCCTAGCCGCCGCTAGCCTGCCCCGTCGATGCACGCGTCGCCGCGCCTGCCGCTCGAGCGGCACCGTCTCGACAACGGACTGCGAATCGTCCTGCAGCCGGACCGGGCACTGCCGCTGGTGGCGGTCAACCTCTGGTACCACGTCGGCTCGCGCAACGAACGGCCGGGGCGCACCGGCCTGGCCCATCTCTTCGAGCACATGCTGTTCCAGGGCAGCGGTAACGTCGGCACCAACGAGCACTTCCGCTACGTGCAGCAGGTTGGCGGGGTGGCCAACGGATCGACCTGGCTGGACCGCACCAACTATTACGAGACGATGCCGTCGCACCATCTCGACCTGGCGCTGTGGCTCGAATCGGACCGCATGGGCTTCCTGCTGCCGGCTCTCGACCAGGCAAAGCTCGACCGCCAGCGCGACGTGGTGCTCAACGAGCGCCGCCAGACGGTCGACAACCAGCCCTACGGGCGTGCTGGAGAGCGACTCTACGAGTTGAGCTTCCCCCTGCCCCACCCCTATCACTGGCCGGTACTGGGCTACCCGGCCGACCTCGAGGCGACGACGCTCGAGGATGTGGAGTCCTTCTTCCGCCGCTTTTACGCGCCCGACAACGCGGTGCTGACCCTGGCCGGCGACTTCGAGCCGCCTCGGGCGCTGGCCTCGATCGAGCGCTACTTCGGGGACCTGCCCCGAGGGCCCGGTGTCGAGGCGCCGTCGCCCCGGCCGCCGCCCCGGCCGATCGGCGAGCGCCGCGAGACCATGGCCGACGGCGTGGAGCTGACCCGCATCTACCACGCCTGGACCCTGCCCGCTTACGGCCAGCGGGCCTGGTACGCCGCCGATCTGCTGACCTCGGTGCTCGCGGAGGGCAAGTCATCACCGCTGTACCGAGAGCTGGTCTACGAGCGCCAGCTGGCGCAGGACGTCGGTGTGTACCTGCAGCCGACGGAGCTCGCGTCGATGTTCCTGGTGGTCGCCACAGCCCGGCCCGAGGCCGAGCCTAACGAGCTCGAGCGGGCGCTGGACGACCAGCTCGCCGCCGCCGCGGCGCGGCCGCCTACCGGCGAGGAGCTCGAGCGGGCGCGCAACCATGTCCGGGTCGACTTCCTCCAGCAGTTGCAGAGCCTCGACCAGCGGGCCGATCTGCTCTCCCAGCAGACCACCTACTTCGACGCGCCGGAACGTCTCGATGGCGAGCTGAATCTCTATCTCGACGTCGCTGCAGAGGAGATTCAGGCAGCGGCCGCCGACCTTTTGCGCCCCGAGCACCGGGTCGCCCTGCGGGTGGTGCCGCACGAGATGGGCGCATGACCGCGGTTCCGCCGGCCGCTCTCGACCGCAGCCGTGCTCCCGCCGCCGGGCGCCGGAGGCCGTTCCGCTTCCCGCGGCTCGAACGCGAGATCGTCGCCAATGGCGTCGAGTTGCTGATGGCGCCGCTGCCCGGCCGCGGGCTCATCCAGCTCGACCTGATCTGCCCCGGCGGCGCCCAGCACGAGACCGCGCCGGAGGCCGGCCTGGCCACGCTCACCGCTTCGCTGCTCGACGAGGGCACCTCCTCGGCCAGCGCCATGGACATCGCCGGGCGGCTGGAGGGCATCGGCGGCGCGCTGGCGACCAGCGCCGACTGGGACGCCATCTACCTGTCGGCCGGCGTGCCGGCCGACCATGGCGAGCGTGCCCTCGAGGTGCTGGCGGAGCTGGCTTCGGACGCCTCGTTTCCCGACGCCGAGATCGCCCGTCTGCGGCGCCAGCGCCGCGCCGAGCTGCGCCGTCGTTCGGCCCAGCCGGCCTTTCAGGCGGCGCTGCAGCTGGCGACGGCTATCTACGGTGACGGCGCCTACGGGCACTCCCTGCTCGGCACCGACACCTCCATCACGAACCTCGATCGCCAGCGGATCGTGCGCTTCGCGCGCCGCCACGTGGCGCCTGAAGGCGCCACCCTGGTGGCGGTGGGCGACTTCGAGCCGGAGACCTTCGCAGCCCACTGTAGCCGGCTGCTGGCGCGCTGGCAGGTGGTGGAGTCGCCGGGGGCACCGCCGGCGCCGCGGCCGACGGGGGACCGCCGGATCTGGATCGTCGATCGTCCGGGCTCGATGCAGACCGAGCTGCGCTGCGGCCAGGCCGGTATCCCCCGCCGGCATGCCGACTTCGCGCCGCTGCAGGTGCTCAACTCGATCCTCGGCGGCAAATTCACCAGCCGACTCAACCTCAGCCTGCGCGAGCGCCACGCCGTCACCTATGGCGCCTACAGCCGGATCACCGGCCGCTCGGGCCCCGGGCCGATCGTCCTCGGCGCCGCGGTGGCCAACGAGGCCGCCGGTCTCGCCCTGGGCGAGATGCTCACGGAGCTGAACCGCTTGCGTGAGGCACCGGTTCTCGAAGAGGAGTTGGCCGACGCCCGCGATTACCTTCTGGGAGTCTTCCCCTACGAGCTACAGACGGTAGGCGGGATCAGCCGTCGCCTGGAAACGCTGGCGGTGCACGGCCTGCCGGACGACTACTTCGCGGACTATCTGGCCCGGGTCGAAGCGGTCAGCGCCACCGAGCTTCTCGACTGCGCCCGGGCTCTTCTGCGGCCCGAGGAGACCGCCGCCGTCGCGGTGGGACCGGCCGCTGAGCTGCAGCCGCAGCTCGAGCCTTACGGCGATGTGCGGGTGATCGCCGCGAAGGCGGTCCCGGAGAGCGCCGAAGGCTCAGATTCTCCACCGAGATATCTCACCATAAACCGTCTGGAATCATACACTTAGAGCTGAATCAGCCGGACCCGGCCGGACTGCCGGCTGTGATATGTTCAGGGTCCCCGAAGGAGGAAGACAAGGCATGCAGGTGGAAAGCCCCGACAAGATACGCAACCTGGCGATCACCGGCCACAGCGACACCGGCAAGACCACGTTGGTCAGCTCGATGCTCTATGCCAGCGGCGTCGTCAACCGCATGAACAAGGTCGAAGACGGCAACACGCTGACCGATTTCGACGCCGAGGAGATCGAGCGCGGCATCTCCATCGGCCTGGCAATGGTCCACCTGCCGTGGAAACAGCACAAGCTGAACCTGATCGACTGTCCCGGATACAGCATCTTCTTCGCCGAGACCCGCAGCGCCGCCCGCGCCGCGGATGCGGTCGTGCTCTGCATCAACGCCGTTTCCGGTCTGGAGGTGACCGCCGAGAAGACCTGGGCGCTGGCCACCGAATGGGAGCTGCCGGTGCTCCTGCACCTGACCAAGATGGACCGCGAGCGGGCCGACTTCGAGGCCGACCTGGCCAAGCTGCAGAAGGACCTGGGTCGCGAGGTCGTGGCGCTGCAACTCCCGGTCGGCCAGGAGCACGAGTTCACCGGCGTCATCGACCTGCTGCACGAGAAGCTGTATCGCTACGAGCGCGACGGTGACGGCAAAGCCAAGCCCCAGGCGGTGCCCGAGGAGATGCAGGAGCAGGTCGCTACCTGGCGGGAACGCCTCGTCGAAGCCGTCGCCGAGACCGACGACGCCCTGCTCGAGAGGTACTTCGAGGAGGGCAGCCTCGACGACGGAGAGCTGCTCCCCGCTCTGCGGCGCGCGGTGCTGGCGCGCAAGATCGTCCCGGTGACCATGAGCTCCAGCGCCCACGGTATCGGCGCCTCGGCGCTGCTCGACCACCTTGTCGAGGTGGCGCCCTCGCCCATCGACCGCGGCGAGTTCCCCGCCACCAACATCGCCGGCGAGCCGGTGACGGTGAAGACCTCTGTCGACGAGCCGGCCAGCGCGCTGGTCTTCAAGACCCTGAGCGACCCATTCACCGGCAAGATCTCACTGATCCGGGTGGTCAGCGGCACGGTCACCACCGACAGCCACCTGTGGAACTCGCGGGAAGACCTCGAAGAGCGCACCACCAACCTGATGGAGGTCGAGGGCAAGCAGGGACGCGCCACGCCACAGCTGATCGCCGGCGACATCGGCGGCGTCGCCAAGCTGAAGCAAGCCCACACCGGTGACACCCTGGCCGACAAGGCCCGGCCGCTCAAGCTGGCCTGGATGCCCAAGCGCGAGGACGCCATCTCCTTCGCCATCGAGCCCAAGTCGAAGGGCGACGAGGAGAAGATCGGCGAGGCGCTCGGTCGGCTGATGGAAGAGGACATCACCCTGCACGCCCATCGCAACCCCGAGACCGGTGAGTTTCTGCTCTCCGGTACCGGCCAGCTGCACGTCGAGATCGCGGTCGCCAAGCTCAAGAAGCGGTTCAACGTCGAGGTCATCCTGCATCCGCCGAAGGTGCCCTACCGTGAGTCGATCCGGCGGCCCGCCGCCGGCCACGGCCGGCACAAGAAGCAGACCGGTGGGCGCGGCCAGTTCGCCGACTGCCGCATCAAGGTCGAACCGCTGACCGACGGCCAGGAGTTCGAATTCGTCGACGAGATCTTCGGCGGCTCCATCCCCCAGGGCTATCGCCCGGCGGTGGAGAAAGGCATCCAGGAGGCGCGCAAACGAGGCTATCTGGCCGGCTACCCGGTGAGCGGCTTTCGCGTCCGTCTGCTCGACGGCCAGCACCACGATGTCGACTCCTCGGAGATGGCGTTCAAGGTAGCCGGCTCGCTGGCCTTCAAGGACGCCATGAGCGGCGCCGCCGTGACCATCCAGGAGCCGTTCATGAAAGTCGACATCCGGACCAGCGAGGATTTCACCGGCGACATCATGAGCGATCTCGCGCAGCGCCGCGGCCGGCCACAGGGCATGGAGGCGAGAGGACACAACCAGGTCGTCTCCGCCCTGGTGCCGCTGGCCGAGATGCTCACCTACGCCCCCGCCCTAACCGCCATGACCCAGGGCCGCGCCAGCTTCCATATGGAGTTCTCGCACTACGAGATCGCCCCGAAGCCGGTGCAGGACAGGATCATCGCCGAGGCGCAGCGCGAGAAGGAAGAAAGCGGCTAGCCTGACCTTCTCACCGATCGTCGCAGCGAAACGCCGTAGCTGCCTGAAGATGCAAGACTTGCGACCGAGGGCACCGCAAGCGTGCTCGAAGCA
>CALZJC010000267.1 GCA_945787525.1 Thermoanaerobaculia bacterium
ACGATCACGTCGGCGTCCTCGGGGGGAAAGACCTCGGTGGCGCCGTAGGAGCGCACGAAGCGGGCATCCAGGCCGCGGCGCGCGATCCAACGGCGGGTGAGGCGCTCGTACTCGGAGGCGACGACCAGACGCCGGCGGGGCAGGTTGCCGTCGACCAGCAGCTCTACCGGCGCGGCGGCGACGATGCGCACCGGGTCGAGACCGGTGTCGAGCAGCTCGACGGCCTCGCCGTCCAGCTCGGCCACCCAGTCGGCGCCGGTGAGGCCGATATCGCGCGACCCGAGCTGCAGCATTTCGACGATGTTCTGCGGCTTGAGGATCTTGACCTCGCAGTCCGGCAGAGAAAGGCGCGGCCGGTAGCCGCGGGCGGTCGCCAGGATGCGGATGCCGGCGTCCTCCAGCAGCTCGACCACGCCGGCTTGCATGCGCCCTTTGGGCAGCGCCAAGCGCAGCGGAGTTGATTCACGACCGTTCATTCTTGGACCTCCTCGAGGCCCTTCGGCGGTCGGCGCTGCGAGGTTTCAGAATGCGAAAACGCCGGCCGCTTGGGGGCCGGCGTTTCGGTTCATTCGCGCTGTAGGACCGTCACCGGACCCCGGGGGGGTCGTGATGCAGATGATGATGGTGACGCGGCGCGCGGCTGAGCTTCATCCGGGGGATTATCGGCGCGTAGGGAGAGCCTGTCAAGCTCGCGGCCCCGATGACCCGGCCTCGGCGGACTCGACCGCGCCGTCGGCCTCGAGGTCGAGAGAGCGCGCCATCGCGTCGGCCACCGCCAGTCCGGCGGTTGTCGGGCGCAGCCGGCCTCCGTCGTCGGTCAGCAGGCCGTCCCGGCCGAGCGCCGCGCAGGTGGCCCGGTTGGCGGCGACGAGGTCGACGCCGTGCCGGCGTCGGTAGCCGTCCAGCTCGATGCCTTCGACGGTGCGCAGCCCCAGCATCAGCTCTTCGAGGGCGAGCTGCATCGGGGTCAGAAGCTCTTCGTCCTCCACCGGGCGGCGGCCCCGGGCGACGGCCTCGGCCCACGGCCCGAGCTGCCGCAGGTTCCACCAGCGCCGCTGCCCGTCGAAAGAGTGGGCCGAGGGGCCGAGACCCAGGTAGGGGGCGTGGCGCCAGTACTTCGGGTTGTGCCGCGAGCGGTGCTCCGGCGCGACGGCGAAGCTGCAGACCTCGTAGGGCTGGTAACCGCGTTCGGCCAGCCAGGTGTGGGTGAGAAGCACGAGCTCGCCCTGCGCGGGCTCGGGGAGCTCGCGCAGCCGGCCGCGGCGACGCATCACGGCGAACGGCGTGCCGGGCTCGACCGTCAGCTGGTAGCAGGAGAGATGCTGCGGCGCCAGCGACGTGGCGATCTCCAACTCCCGACGCCAGCTTGCCGGGCTCTGGCCGGGCAGGGCGCAGATCAGGTCGACCGAAACGGTCTCGATACCGGCGGCCAGCGCCACTGCAACGGCGTTGCGCGCCTCGGCGGCCGTGTGGCGCCGGCCGAGAAAGGCCAGGCCATCCTCGTCGAACGACTGCACGCCGAGGCTCAGAAAACGCACCCCGAGCCGGCGCCAGCCGGCAAGCCGCCGGGGGGTCACGTCCTCGGGGTTCGCTTCGAGCCCCAGCCAGGGTTCGGCGACCAGGTCGAGGCGCCTCGCCAGCGCTCCGAGGATCTCTTCCAGCTCGTCCGGTTCGAGCAGCGAGGGCGTGCCGCCGCCGAAGTAGATGGTGTCGGCGGGCGCGGGCGGCGGGGCGCCGCGCCACGCGTCTCGGCAGACGAGGCCGATCTCCCCCAGGATTGCCGGTAGATAGCTCCGGCGCCGCCCACCGCCCGGTGTCGTGACCGCGAAGTCGCAGTACGGGCAGATCTTCGAGCAGAACGGCACATGCACGTAGATGCCGGTCCCGTCGACACCGAGAGCGCTCCGGCCTGGCAGGTGCATCAGTCGACGTCGGTCTTGAGCACCGCCACGAACGCCGACTGGGGGATCTCGATCGAGCCCACCCGCTTCATCCGCTTCTTGCCCTCGCGCTGTTTCTCGAGCAGCTTGCGCTTGCGCGTGATATCGCCGCCATAGCACCTGGCGGTGACGTCCTTGCGGAACGGGTTGATCGTCGTCCGGGCGATGATCGTGCCGCCGATGGCGCCCTGGACGGCGATCTTGAACTGCTGCTTGGGGATGGTCTCCGCGAGCCGCTCGCAGTAGTGCAGCGCCCGCTGCCGCGCCTTGTCGCGGTGAACCAGCTGCGCCAGGGCGTCCACCGGGTCGCCGTTGACCAGGATGTCCACCTTGACCAGCTCGGTGGGCCGGTAATCGAGCACCTCGTAGTCGAACGAGCCGTAGCCCTGGGTGACGCTCTTCAGGCGGTCGTAGAAGTCGAACAGCACCTCGGCCAGCGGCATCTCGGAGGTCAGCTCGACGCGCCCCTGCGCCAGGTAGTGGAAGGTGGTGTTGAGACCGCGGCGCTCGCGGCACAGCTCCATCACGACGCCGATATAGCGCTCGGGCATCATCACGGAGGCCTTGATGTACGGCTCGGTGGCGCTCTCGACCTCCGAGGGATCGGGAAAGAGGCTCGGGTTGTCCACCTTCAGCTCTTCGCCGCTGGACAGGCGGACGCGATAACGCACCGACGGCGCCGAGAGGATTAGCGACAGGTCGTACTCGCGCCGCAGCCGCTCCTGCACGACGTCGAGGTGGAGCAGGCCGAGGAAGCCGCAGCGGTAGCCGAAGCCCAGGGCGCTGGAGGAGTCCTTGTCGTAGGTCAGCGCGGCGTCGTTCAAGGCCAGCTTGTCGAGCGCTTTGCCGAGATCCTCGTACTCCTCGGTCGACACCGGATAGATCGACGAGAAGACCACCGGCTTGGCCTCCTTGTAGCCTGGCAGCGGCGTGTCGACGGGTTGCGAGGCGTCGGTGACGGTGTCGCCGATGGCGATGTCGCGTACCGTCTTGATGCCGGCGATGGCGTAGCCCACGGCGCCGGCGGCCAACTCGTTGCGCTTGTCCTTCTTGAGCCGCAGCAGCCCCACCTCCTCGACGTCGTACTCCTTGCCGGTGTGCATCAGCCGGACCGTCTGGCCGGCGCGCAGGGCGCCCTGGCGCACCCGGCAGAGCAGCACGACGCCGCGATAGCTGTCGTACTGGGCGTCGAAGATGAGTGCCTGGAGCGGCGCCTCCGGATCGCCCTCGGGCGCCGGCAGGCGCTGGACGATCGCCTCGAGGATCTCGTCGATACCCTGGCCCAGCTTGGCCGAGGCCAGGACCGCCTCGTAGGGATCGAGGCCCAGGTCCTCGGAGATCTCCTCGCGGGCCCGCTCGATGTCGGCCGCCGGCAGGTCGATCTTGTTGATCACCGGCACCACCTCGAGGTCGTACTCCAGCGCCAGGTAGAGGTTGGCCACGGTCTGGGCCTCGACCCCCTGGGAGGCGTCGACCAGCAGGAGCGCGCCCTCGCACGACATCAGCGAGCGCCTCACCTCGTGTGAGAAGTCGACGTGGCCGGGCGTATCGATCAGGTTGAGCTGATAGGTCTTGCCGTCCTGGGCCTGGTAGTCGAGGGTCACCGAGTTCGACTTGATGGTGATGCCGCGCTCGCGCTCCAGCTCCATCGAGTCGAGGATCTGGTCGCGGAAGTCGCGGTCGGCAACCCCGCCGCAGCGCTGGATCAGCCGGTCGGCGAGGGTCGACTTGCCGTGGTCGATGTGGGCGATGATGCAGAAGTTGCGGATCTGGTGCATGGTGCGGGGAGGCGGAGGGAGGCGCGGCGGCCGCCGAGAGTCTACCGCGACGCCCGCTTGATGGGCTTGCGTACAATGTCTTCATGTCAGGACTCTCAGGTAACGCTCGCCCTCGTTCTGGACTCCGCCGCTCGATGGTTCAGGGGCTCCTGATCCTCGCCGCCGGCCTGACTGCGGCAGCGCCGGCCGCCGCCGCCGAGCAGGGTGGGAGCCAGCCCCTGGAGATCGTCTCTCGCGCCATCGAGCACCATGGCGGCGAGGTCTATCGCCGCAGCGAGACATCGGTCGAGCTCTGCTCGGGCTCCGGCTGCTACGGGATGAATGTACGGACCGACGGCGGCATGTACCGCCATGAGGTCAGCGGGCCATACCGAGGTGGGATTCGCGCCGTGAGGGCTGACAACGACTCGGTTTCGGTGAGCTGGCAAGGCGAGCCGGTGGCGGCCACGTCCGAGGAGTGGCAGTCGCTGCGAGACTGGGCTACGGCGAGGATCTACTTCGCGTTCTTGCCCTACCGGCTGAACGACCCGGGCGTGCTGCAGGAGGACCTGGGTATCGAGGAGTGGGAGGGCCGGCGACTGCACAGAGTGAAGGTGCACTTCGAGGCCGGCAGCAGTACCGACGCCGAGGACGAGTACCTCTACTGGTTCGACCCCGACACCGCCCGCCTCGAGCAGTTCGCCTACAGCTTCACCGGCGACCCCGGCGGCCTGCGCTTTCGCCGGCTGAGCAACTACCGGCGGGTCGGCGGCATCCTGTTCTTCGACCAGGCCAACCTGGGCGTCGAAGGCGCCGGGCTCACCGTCGACGAGATCGACCCGGCGTTCGTCGACGCGCGCATGCGCCAGGTCTCAAAGGTCGAGCTGCGCGGTATCGAGGTCAGCCCCCTGCCGGCGGAGTAGCTTCCGGAGCCGCGTCCTCGCTGGCGTCGGGCGGGCTCTGCGCCAGCAGGTAGAACGCCGCCACCACCAGCGCGTGGGTGATCGTCCCGGCGGCGATCAGGCGCGGGATCTCCGCCAGGGGGACGGTTTCGACCTCGATCTCCTCGCCGCCGTCGCCGGCCGGCTCGCCGATCCTCTCGAGGTCGGTGGCCAGAAACGTGGTCAGGCGATTGCTGAGCAACGCCGGATTGGGGTGCAGGGCGCCGAGCTTTCGCCAGTGGCGGGCGCGGCAGCCGGTCTCCTCTTCCAGCTCCCGGGCGGCTGCCCGCCGGGCGTCGTCTTCATCGACCATGCCGCCGGGGATCTCCAGGGTCGGGGCGGCGACCCCGAAGCGCCACTGGCGCACCAGCAGGACCCGGCCATCGGCAGTGAGCGGCACGACGTTGACCCAATTGGGCGTATCCAAGACAAGGGCCTGGCGCCGGTCGGGCCCGGCTGCCAGATGGCGCCGCTCGAGGGTCAGGATGCGGTGCTTGAAGAGCTGCTCTGAGGACTCGGTTCGCCAGGAGCGCATGGGCCGGAGGATAGCGCGGCCCGCAGCTCGCCAGATTCGGCATTGCAGTAGAGGATCGGTGAGAAAGGCAGGCTAGACCGGATGAGCCGGCGCCGCCAGCCGTTGCGGCAGACCGGCGATCTCGCGCAGCGCGGCTTCGGTGTAGCGAGCCGCCATGATGCCTCGCCAGCGGGCCTGGAAATCGGTGTTGTCCAGTGGCGTGGCCACGCGGCGCGCCGCCGCTGCCGCCGCCGCGATGG
>CALZJC010000268.1 GCA_945787525.1 Thermoanaerobaculia bacterium
CATCGGCACGGCGTGCATGTTCACCGTGCGGCTGGCGTTGCGGTACGCCCGCACCCGGAATGGGTTGGCCCCCTGGATCTCGAGCAGATCGGCGACCTGATCGAGGATGGTGGCGATCTGGAGGTTCTCCACCGCGACTACTCCGGCGGATCGATCTCGTGCCCGGCGAGCAGGTCGAGGAGGCCCTGCTCGTCGAGGACCGCAACTCCCAGGTCCTGCGCCTTGGCCAGCTTGGTGCCCGGGTCCGGGCCGGCGACGACGTAGTCGGTCTTGCGCGAGACCGCCGAGGTGACCTGGGCGCCGTGGGCCTCCAGCAGCTCCTTGGCCTGGGACCTGGTGAGCCTCTCCAGGCCGCCGGTGAGGACGATCCGCAACCCGGCGAGCGGCCCGGCCTCGCAGGCCGCCGCCGGCTCCACCTCGCGCACGTGGATCCGGCCGTCGAGCAGCTGGTCGAGGACCTCGGAGTTGTGCGGCTCGCCGAAGAAGGCGGTGATCTGCTCGGCCATCCGCGGGCCGACCCCGGAGACCTGCTGCAGCGCCTCGGCGTCGGCCCGGCGGACGGCTCCGAAGGAGCCGAAGTTCCGCGCCAGGTCGCGCGCCGTGGCGGCGCCCACCTCGGGGATACCGAGCCCGAACAGGAAGCGGTCGAGGTCGCAGTGCGAGGCCCGCTCGATGCCGTCGATCAGGGCGCTGGCCGACTTCTCGGCGAAACCCTCGAGCTCGAGCAGCTGCTCGGCCCGGAGGTCGAAGAGGTCCGGCAGGTGCCTGACCAGCCCCTTCTCCACCAGCAGCCGAGCGGTCTCCTCGCCCAGCCCCTCGATATCCAGCGCCCCGCGCCAGCCGAGCAGCAGGATGCGGCCCTTGAGCTGCGCCGGGCAGTCGAAGCTGTTGGGACAGACGGTGAACGGGCCGCGCTCGATGAGTGGCGTCGAGCACGACGGGCAGGCGTCGGGCATGCGGAAGGCCGGCCCTCGCTTCTTGCCCGGCCAGGGCAGCCGCTCTACCACCTGCGGGATGACGTCGCCGGCCCGCTGCACCCGCACCCGGTCGCCTTCGCGGACGTCCTTGCGCGCCACCTCCTCGCGGTTGTGCAGCGTGGCCCGGCTGACGGTGACGCCACCGATCTCGACCGGTCGCATCAGCGCCACCGGGGTGACGACTCCGGTGCGGCCGACGCTGGGGACGATCTTGAGGATCCGGGTCTCCTCGCGCCGCGGCGGGAACTTGAAGGCGAAGGCCCAGCGCGGATGGTGCGAGGTCGAGCCGAGCTCTTCCCGCGCCGCCAGCTCGTCGAGCTTGATCACCATGCCGTCGATCTCGTAGTCGATCTCGTCGCGCCGCTCGACCAGATCGCGGTGCGCCTCTTCGATCTCCTCCACCGTGCGCGCCAGGCGGTTGAGCGGGTTCACCTTGAGTCCCCAGGCGGCGAGCGATTCGAGGACCTCCGACTGCGCCGCGTGGCCCACGTCGTCGCTGGCGGCGAGGATGTCGTAGACGAAGATGTCCAGAGGCCGCTCGGCGGTGAGCCGCGGGTCGAGCTGGCGCAGGGCACCGGCGGCGGCGTTGCGCGGGTTGGCGAACGGCTCGCGGCCCTGCTCCAGCAGCCGCTCGTTGAGGCGCTCGAAATCGCCCAGCCGCATGATCACCTCGCCGCGCAGGGCCAGCCGCGCCGGCAGCGGACGACCGGCGCCGCGCAGTCGCAGCGGCACGGCGGGAATCGTACGGGCGTTAGCGGTGACCTCCTCGCCGGTACGACCGTCGCCGCGGGTCGCGGCGCGCTTCAGCCGGCCCTCGTCATAGACCAGCTCGATGGAGGCGCCATCCAGCTTGGGCTCGAGGGTGTACGCGAGGTCGTCACCGAGCAGCTTGCGCAGCCGCTCGTCGAACTTGCGCACCGCCGCCGGCTCGGCCCCCGAGTCGAGGCTCAGCATCGGCGCTTCGTGCTCGACGGTGGGCAGCGACGACAGCGGGCTGCCGCCGACTCTCTGGGTGGGCGAATCCTCGGAGACCAGCTCCGGGAACGCCTCCTCGAGCGCTTTCAGCTCGTGGAAGAGCCGGTCGTAGGCCTCGTCGGAGATCTCGGGCCGGTCGCGCACGTAGTAGAGGTAGTCGTGCCGTCGTAGCTCCTCGCGCAGCTCGCCGATCCTGCTCTCCGCCTGTTCCAGTTGCATCGCGGCCCGATCCCCGTGAAGAGAGGCAATTGTAGCGGCCGACCTCGGTGTCGACGGCGGCGACGACGGCGCAGAGGCGGTCGAGACCGAGGCTATATTCCTACCGGATGAGGCTGGCGCTCAGGCCGACAGCTTCTCCCAGTCCGAGTCCGGCGCGTCGGTGGCCAGCGCGAGCCCGCCGTCGGAGCCGACGTAGATCGGGTCCTTGACCACCCGCACCTGGCCGCCGCCGATCTCCTTCAACGCCTCCTGCAGCGCCGCGCCCAGGCCCCGGATCAGGCCGCTACCACCGGACAGGAGCACGTTCTGGCGCACCTTGGCCTGATACTCCGGCTGGACCCGCGAGATCAGGTCGATCATCATCTCGGTCACCGGCGGCAGCAGGCTCTCGCAGGCCTGGCGCATCTCGTCGGTGATGTCGAGCTGGGTCGGCACGCCCCTGACCGGTGCCTCGACCTCCACCGACCCTTTCGGCTCGCCGACAAAGCTGTGCTTCTCCTTCCACTCGCGCACCATGTGGCTCGAGAAGTTGGCCTCCGGGTAGCGCGCGGCGACGAGTTGATTGAGCTGCTCGTCGACCGAGTCGCCCGCCTGGGTCAGGGTGCGCTGGTCCTCCTCGGTCGGGTAGCGGCCGTTCATGACGCAGAAGTCGGTGGTACCGGCGCCGATGTCGATGACCAGGGCGTGCAGCAGGGCCTCGAGACCGTAGGCGACGGCGAACGGCTCCGAGACGATCATCAGCTGATCGATCAGGCCGCTCATGGCGTTGCGCAGCTGCTGCCGGTTGACCCGCAGGGCCTCGGCCGGCACGCCGACCACCGCCCGCACCCGAGCGTCGTCGTTGTTGACCAACGAGATGAGGTGGCTCAGCAGTTCGCGAACCGCCTCGGCGTCCTTCTCCGAGCCCTCCTTGATCAGCCCGCGCTCCAGCGGCCGATGCAGATCGAGCATGATCCGGTTCTCGAGCGCGTCATCGCCGATGAGCACATCGCGCTGCAGGACCTTGCGCGCCACCATGTCGGCCGGCCAGCCCACATAGCTGCGGACGACGTGGCGCTCGCCATTCGACGCGGAGACGGAACTGCGCGAGGTGCCCAGATCCACTCCGACGTTCAAGATGGCGTCGCCGCCGTCCCCGGATTCGCTCATTTCAACTCCTTTGGTTGTCACTCGTGTTGAGGCCGCGGGCGTAGTGGCGCAACCCGTCGAAGATCGCCTCGGCGATGTACTCGCGGTAGGCGGGCTGGACCAGCCGCCGCGCCTCGGCCTCGTTCGAGAGGCAGGAGACCTCGGCCAGAATCGCCGGCATCTCGGTACGCACCAGAACCCCGAACGGCGCCGTCTTGACGCCGCGGTTCTCGATGGCCGAGTTGATTGAGCTCAACGAGCGGTGGAGCGAGCGCTGCACCGCGCTCGCCAGCCGCCGCGACTCCTCTTGCCGGATATCGGCGTAGAGCCGCTCGAGCATGTCGCGGAACTCGGCCAGCGGGATGCCCGAGTCGCGGTTCTCCCGCGCCGCCAGATCTTTGAGATAGGGATCGTCGGTCGGCCCCAGATAGTAGGTCTCGACGCCACGTGAGCGCCGGTTCTCGAACCAGTTGACGTGGATCGAGACGAAGATGTCGCCGCTCTCGCGGTTGCCGTAGTCGGCGCGATCGGCCAGCGTCACGCCGACATCCTCCTCCCGGGTCATCACGACCTCGTAGGAGGCCTCTTCGAGCAGCCGTCGCAGACGCTTGGCTATATCCAGCGTCACCTCTTTCTCGACCAGCCCCAGCGGCGCCTCGGTACCGCTCGAGTCGCCGCCGTGCCCCGGGTCGAGAACCACTCGGCGGACTACCAGCGGCAGGATCTTGCGATCGATCGGCAGCGGTGCCGGGAAGCTGTGGTCGAGGGCGAACGGGGCGCTGACCACCGGTTCGACCCGCCACGGCGACGGCACCAGCCCGGGCGCCGGACCCTGGCGCAGAATCGCCGCCCGCGAGTTCTCGACCCAGCCCTGAGCAGCCTCCGCCAACACCATCGAGCTGGCCACCAGGCCGGCGGGCAGACCGACCAGGAAGACGACCTTGGCGGCGGTGAACAACCGGCTCAGCCGCCGGCTGCGGCGGGTGGCCCGCGGACCCCGGATGAGATCCAGGTTCTCGTCCACCACGCGGCGGACCATACGGCGCTTGATCTTCCTGAGGCTCGCCATCTCGTCCGATGTCAGTCTAGAAAAGACCGCGCAACAAGCGAATGAAACAGTCCACAAGCAGCCGGGGCTTCCGCGAACATATAGATTCTACACGATTTATCCGCCCGCACCGCCTTGCGGAGCGGCGTTGGCGAGCGCTGCGGAGGCCGCCCGAACCGTCTCGAGGTGGATCACCACCACCTGCTCGACCGCGGCGTAGCCGCCTCCCATGACCACCGCCACCGGCAGAGCTCGGGTGGCGCAGGCGCCGAAGACCCGGCGGTCGCGCTCGGCGAGCCCGTACCGGCTCAGCGCCAGCCGGCCGTAGCGATCGCCCCGGTAGGGGTCGGCGCCGGCTATGTAGAACGCCAGCTCAGGCCGCCCGGCCAGAGCTCGATCCAGGCCTGTGTCGAGCGCCGCCAGGTACTCCGCGTCACCGGCGCCGTCGGCCAACTCCAGATCGAGGTCGCTGCGCTCCTTGACGAACGGGTAGTTGCCGCGGCCGTGGATCGACAGGGTGAATACCCTCGGGTCGCCGGCGAAGATCGCCGCCGTACCGTTCCCCTGGTGGACGTCGCAGTCGATCACCGCCACGCGCTCGACGCTGCCGGCTGCCTGCAACGCCCGGGTCGCCACCGCCACGTCGTTGAAGACGCAGAAGCCCTCACCGCGATCGGTGAAGGCATGATGGGTGCCGCCGGCCAGGTTGACGGCGACGCCATCCGCCAGCGCTGCCCGGCCGGCGGCAAGGGTGCCCCCCACCGAGCGCCGCGAACGCTCGATCAGGGCCGGCGACCAGGGAAAGCCGATGCGGCGCAGCTCGCGATCGCTCAGAGTGCCGCTCCTGACGCGCTCGACGTAGCCGGCATCGTGGACCCGCAGCAGGTCCTCATCGGTCGCCGGCGGCGGCACCCGCAGATGCCGGGCGTCGATCAGCCCCGCCGCCAGCACCGACCGCCGCAGCCGCCGGTATTTGCCCATCGGGAACCGGTGCTCGGGCGGCAGCCGCAGGGTGAAGGTGTCGCTATAGAAAGCTTTC
>CALZJC010000269.1 GCA_945787525.1 Thermoanaerobaculia bacterium
CTCTCGAGCTCGGTCGCCGCCGAACTCGGCCAGACAGTGGTCGTCGGCACCTCGCGGCTGAACGGCGGCGACGAAGCACTGATGGTCCTGTTCACCGCCTTGCCCTGACGACTCGATGGGTGGGCCCGCCGGCCGGCTCTCCCGGCGGACCACCCCGGGCGCCCGTCCGCGGTAGATTGTCCACCGTGGCCCGCCCCGATCTGCTCACCCTGGCGCGGCTCGAGCGCCGGCGCGATGCCCTCGAGATCGACTTCACGCTCGACGACCGGGCGTTTCGCAAGCGCTACCGCTGGGCAGAGGTGGATCTGCCCGGGCTCGAGCGCCGGCACGGCCGCGATCTCCTCGAGCGGATCTACTTCCACATCGCGGCGTTCGAGGCCATCCCGATGGCCGGCCTACGGCCGCGGCGGTTGGATTTCGGTCCCTGGGCACGCTTTGCGACGACCGAGCTGGAAACCCTCTGGCGCCAGGTGCTGCACGGCGTCGGCGGCCAGTGGCGCTGGGAGAACGGCCTGGCCGACGACTCGGGCCCCGAGTGGGTCGGCGATCGGGCGGCAGCCGTCGCCGCGCCGGGTGCGGTGGCGCCCGGCGAGGTGGCCAGCCTGTGCTTCAACGGCGGCGGCAAGGACAGCCTGGTGGCGATGCGGCTGCTGGAGCGCGCCGGGCTGGCCTACGCCACCCTGGCCTATTCACACTCCACCTACGGCGACGAGCGGCTGCAGCACGAGCTGATCGGCGGCGTCGAGCGCCACTGCCGGCCGGTCCGCGGGCACCGCCAGTGGGTCGAGGACGAGCTGTGGGACGCACCCGCCGCCACGGCGGGCGAGTACGCCGTGAGCCGGCCGATCGTCTGCGAAACGCCGATCTCGATCTTCGCCTCCCTGCCGCTGGCGCTGGCGCACGGTTACCGCCATCTGGTCCTGGCCAACGAGCGCTCGGCCGACGAGGGCAGCTTTGTCTGGCCCGCCACCGGCGAGGAGGTCAACCACCAGTGGGGCAAGTCCTTCGCGGCCGAGCGCCTGCTCGACGACTACCTGCGCCGCCACCTGCTGGCCAATGTCTCCTACTTCAGCCTGCTCAAGCCGCTCTGGGACGTGGTCATCTTCCACCTGCTGCGCGCCGAGGGTGAGCTGGTCCGCGCCACCCACTCCTGCAGCGTCACCAAGCCGTGGTGCGAGAGCTGCCCGAAGTGCGTCTACGTCGGGCTCGGCTTCCACGCCTATCTCGACCGCGATGTGGTCGACGGCCTGTTCACCTCCAACCTCTTCGACCGGCGGGAGAACCTGGAGCACTACCGCGGCCTGTTGGGCCTCGATCGCCCCAAGCCGTTCGAATGCGTCGGCGAGATCGGCGAGAGCCGGCTGGCGTTCGAGATCTGTCGACGGCGCGGCTTCACCGGCGGCGCCATCGACGAGTGGGCGCGCCGCAGTGACGGCTTCGACCCGCAACGGGTCGCCGGGCGTTATCTGCAGGTCGACGAGGCCACGAGCGGCCTGCCCGGTGAGGTGGCCCGGGCGATCCTGCCGCTGATGCGCGCCGGCGCGGCCGCGGCGCGCGGCTACGTCGATTCCTGGTTCTAGCCTGCCCTTCTCACCGATCGTCGCAGCGAAACGTCGTAGCTGTCTGAAGATGCAAGACTTGCGACCGAGGGCACCGCAAGCGTGCTCGAAGCACAGATTCAGGCAGATACGGCGTTTCGTAGACGATTGGTGAGAAGGGCAGGCTAGCCGTGCACTGGAAGGAGCTCAGGCCGACGCCGGTTGAAACCGAGCGCCCGTGGCGTCCGCCTCTCGCTCTTCCAGCTTTCGGTTCACCCGTGCGGCCAGGGCGACGCTGACCAGGGCGACGCCGATCCCGGCGATGATGTCCGGGATCCAGTGGATCCCGAGGGCGTAGGTCGCCAGGATGATCGTCGTCCCCAGCAACAGGGCGGTGACGCGGAATCGCACCTTGTAGAGGAAGCAGACGGCGATCATGACCACCGTCATCGAGGTATGGAAGCTCGGATAGCAGTTGTCCAGGCCGCTCATCGGCCGGAAGGCCTCGATCAGGGCTTCGGTCACCTTGTCGGACAGCAACATGGCGCCCGATCGGGGATAGGCCCAGCGCTCGAGCACGGGGAAGAACAGGAAGAACGGCAGGCTCAGAACGTAGTCGATGGCCAGGCCGAGGATGTACACGCGAAAGGCGCCGATCTGCCGCCGGCGGGCGAGAGCGACCGCCAGCCCTATCCCGAGGATCGGATAGATGCCGAAATAGGACAGCGAATAGCCGTAGGCGGCGATCAGGTTGGTGGCATCGTGCAGCTCGAAGGAGAAGCCCAGCTCGGCCTGGTGGCTGGCGTAGGAGAGGTCGTAGGCGCGTTCGGCACCGAGCCCGTACGTCTCCTTCAACCTGTCCTCGGCCCAGGTCTCGACGAGGTTGGCGGCGAAGACGAGGACTATCAGGACCGTCAACCCGGCCCGGGTCGTCAGCATGCGGGACCTCGGAGCACCGCCAGGGGCTTGAAGTGCAGCCGCAGACAGCTCTCCCCGTCATCGCTCTGGACCACGCTCGGGTAGCGATCGAGAATCCCCAGCAACCAGGCATCGATGTTCTGCCCCTCGATGATGGTCAGGTTGACCGGCGGATAGACCTTGAACTCGATCAGCAGGTGACGGATCAGGTTGGGCTCCGCAGCCTCGGTGTCGAGCCCCAGACAGCCGATATCGAGCGCCACCGGCAGTCGTTCCCGGCAGCTGAATATCCACTTGTCGTGGATCAGTCGGTCCTCGCTGCCTCTGCTGCTTCTGCTACTGCTGGGATCCTTGCGCGTGCCCCACACCTTGCGGAAGAGGCTCAACGAGCTCCGCGCCTCCTTGAGCACCCCACCGAAGTGGGTCGAGACCAGCCGCTCGATGCAGGCGCCGTCGCGGTTGAGAAGCTGGGGCTCCTCCTCCGGCGAACCTCCACTCTCCGGCACGGCGCGGGAGAACAGCTCGCAGGCCGCCCGGTTCCAGGCCTCGAACTCGAGCGCCGTGCCGGTGAAGCTGGAGAGGAGATCTCTCCTGATCAGATACTCGATCAGGTCAGCCAGCCGTCGGGTGCCGCCGACTTTGTCGCGCTGGATCAGCAGGTCGCGAGTCAGGCGCTGCAAGTCGTCCTCCGACTCCTCGCGCGCGAAGCGCAGCCGATCCAACGCCTGCGTCCACCAAGTGCCCTCGTCCTCCATCAGCTCGGCGACAAGCACCTCGATCGCGTCGCGGTCCTGGTCGACGAGGTCGGCCTCGGCGATCTCGCGGCTGGCGCCGTTGCGCCACGGTTCGCGGTAGCGCTCGACGCTGCTGCGAAACGCCTCGCCGATGAGGTCGGTCGGGGCAGCTTGGAGAGCCAGCCCGGGGCGTCGGCGAAGCTCCACCGCCGCGGCGACTCCGCCGCCGAGGAACAGGACGATGAAGACGACGGTCAGGATGGTGAACAGCGGCCGCTCCTCCGACGGCCGCGGCAGCACGGCGCGATAGGAGATCGAGCCCATCGCGCTGAGGTCGTCGCCGAAGCCCTGGCCCGAAAGCACGAAACGGCGCGAGTCCGCCTGCACGACCGGAGCCTCGAATCTCTTCTCGATGACGAAGGCGTTGGTCTCCTGGTTCGCCCAGACGATCTTCTGTACCTGGATCGTCTCGCCCTTGTCGACGGAGAAGTCGACGTCGCGCAGGATGGTCGGCTCACCGCTCTTGCTGTACGGCCAGACGTGGCGCAGGCGGTGCATGCGTCCGCGGATGAGGTCACCGATCCGCTCCGTCAGATCGCGGGGATTCTGGTAGCTGATCTGGAACTCCTGATCCCAGCGCGGCAGGCCTTCTACCGAGCTGTGCAGAACGACGGCGCCGTCGTGGATCGTTCTGAGATTCCAGACGAAGTCGTAGTTGGCGTAGAACTCGCTCCACAGCACGAACTCGCTGCCCGAGAGGCGCAGCGCGTCCTCGGCCGCCTGGCGAAGCGTGCGCAGCTCGGCCGCCGCAGCCGGGTCCCGTATCGAGTCGTCGGCGGTCTCGATCTTGACGGTGACCGGCGCGATCTGCGCTCGCGCCAGCTGGCGCAGCCCGGCCAGGGCGCTGCGGGCCTTACTGGTGTCGCGGGTGTCGATGGGGCGCCAGTAGAGGAAGTCGGCGTCGTTCTTGATGTCGTCCACATCCATGCTCTCGCGTTCGATGGCCCTGCGGATCCACTCGCGGATCCTCGGGCTCACCGACGACGAGACCACCAGCAGGTCGTTGGGCAGCGCCTGGTCGAGGGGAATGAAGGCGACCTTGCTGCCGTACTTCTCGAACGCCGTGCCGCTCTCGAAGTACGCCTTCGTTCCGTCCCAGACCGCCGCCAGCTCGGTCTTGCCGTCGGCCACCCGCTCGACCAGCCGCTTGCTGCTGATCTGGCCGCCCTTGGCGATGTCCTCGGCCCGGATGCGGATCACCGGCGAGTCCTCCGCCGGAACCGATTCCATGTCGATGATGCCGCGCCGGCGGAAGTAGACCGACGGCAGAAAGAAGCTCGAGGCGCTGAACTTGCTGTGGTACGCGAACCTCGGAGGCGCGTTGCGCGGGAACGACTGCAGGTACTCCTCGAATGCCAGCAGACCGGGCTCCCTTCCCTCGCCAAGGGGACCGAGTCCCATCTTCTCCCGGTTGACGACGAAGTAGCACCTGTAGGTGAAGGCGGTGCTCTCGTCCTCGCGCTCCTCCTCGGACAGGCTGTTCAAGACGGCCGCGCTGCGATAGGTGCCGATGACATCGAACTCGGCCCCGAGCAGCTCGGCAACGACATAGACGTAGGGGGTCAGGCGCGCCACATAGTTCGACTCACCGTCCGGGTCCACCAACCGCGTCACCGCGGAGTCGTAGGTGTGGCGCTCCAGATCGATCGCGAACGGCCGCTTCTCGTCGAGATCCTCCTCCATGTACTGCTTGATCTTGGAGGCCAGATGCTGGCCGAGGTTCGCGTCCGCGGCGAGGGCATCCTTGTCGTAGGTGACGCTGACCAGCTTGAGACCGCGCTCGAACTGCTCCGGTGGCGTCTGGGTCTCCGCGCCGGACCCGCACGAGACGAGGGCGCCGCCGGCCAGGAGCGCCACCAGCGCGGAGAGAATCCGTACACGGCCAGGTGAAGGTCGTGAGATCCCGGGGCCCGCCACGCCGGGCCGCCACACTGGCGTCAAGCCGTGCATCGCAATATCCACCTCGGATCGGGTTTCCGTTGGCCGCACAGTAGCACGCCTGGCCGGCGTCGCGGGCCCGACCCGGCCCCGGCCCGCTTCAAGGCGTCGAGCTGTAGTTGTCGAACAGCAGGCTGCCGCCGGCGGCGCCCTGCGAGCCACCCGGCAGGCCGAGCACCACGGTCTCGACAACCCGTCCCGCGTTGTCAAGGTCAGCGGCGCTGATGGACCGTTTGCCGCCGATGGTCAGCACCACCTGGCCGTCGGCCGCGCCGGGCACGCTGGCCTGCATCCAGTCGAGCGTCACACGCTCCACTCGCCGCCTGGAGATGCCCAGATCGCCGACCCGGCGGAAGTTCCCCGGGCCGGTCCGTACGAGCAAAGCCAGCCGCCGGCGGCGCGCCCCGGGCTCGAGCACCACTTTGACGTGTGGCACCCGGTCCACAAGACGCAGGATCTCCAACGCCTGGCCGCCCGGGTCCGCCCCGTTGGCGCTGAAGTCGAGCTCCAGATGGAAGGTGGTCTCGGCCCGTGGCTGGGTGGAGCGCACGGTCGAGGCCGTCCGCCGGCCGTCGAGGGCCACCTCGAGGGCACCCGCCGAGCCGCCCAGGCCCGGACCCGTCACCACCGCGTTGCCGCGCCGACCCGAGAAGCCGTCGAGGCCGTTCTCGAAGTCGGATTCGAGCGTACCCTTGCCGACGATGCGGTAGACGCCGCCGAGGAAGTCCACCGCGTACAGACGCCCGCGCCGGTCCTCGCCGAACGAGACGAGAAAGAGGTTGCTGTCGATCAGCCGGTTGGCGACCCAGGCACCGGCCGCGTTGCGCCGCGCACCCCAGATCTCGCCGGTGCAGAAGTCGCCGAACAGGTAGAACCGCGGCAGCGTCATCGCCGCCGGACCGCGGTAGCGGTAGCCGCCGGTCACCGACTTGCAGCCCAGGTCGGTGTCACCCGAGAAGTGCGGGTACTCGAGAATCGGCAGGGTCAGCGAGCCGTCATTGCAGCCCGTCGGCGGGTCGAAGCAGGAGGTGCCCTCCATCAACCGCCAGCCGTAGTTCTCGCCTCCGGGGCTCGTGGCGGGCTGGAAGTCGAGCTCCTCCCAGCCGTCCTGGCCGACATCGCCAATGTAGAGATCGCCGTTTCGACGGTCGAAGCTGAAGCGCCAGGCGTTGCGGATGCCGTAGGCCCAGATCTCCGGCTGCGCGCCGGGGCTCTCCACGAACGGGTTGTCCGGCGGGATGGCGTAGGGGAAGCCGCCGTCGACGTCGATGCGCAGGATCTTGCCCAGCATCGTAGCCAGGTCCTGGCCGTTGTTCAGCGGATCGCCGGCAGAGCCGCCGTCACCGGAGCCGATGTAGAGATAGCCGTCGGGGCCGAAGGCGAGCTGGCCGAGGTTGTGCTGCGGGAACGGCTGCGGCACGCGCAGCAGCACCCGTTCGGAGCCCGGCCTGGCGCGGTTCGGGTTGCTGGAGACACGAAAACGGGAGACCCGCGCTATCTCGTCGGGGCCATCGTAGGCGACGTAGAAGAAGCCGTTGTCGACGAAGTCGGGATGGAAAGCGAGGCCGCCCATCCCGCGCTCCCCGAAGCAGCAGTTGACCCCGTCGCCGATGTCCAGAAAAGGCTCCTCGAGCATCTTCTCGCCGTCCCAGATCCAGATCTGGCCGGGCAGGGTGAAGATGAACAGCCGGTCGCTGCCGTCGTTGGCATCGACCACTCCCACCGGCCGGTCGAGACCGGTGACCAGCGGCTCGAGCCCGATGGGCGGCGCCGCGCCGGCGCCCGCCGCACTCAGCGTCAACA
>CALZJC010000270.1 GCA_945787525.1 Thermoanaerobaculia bacterium
GGGCGCGGGGGCGCTCGAGATCGACGCCCGGGCGCGGTGCTTGCAGTGCGACGGTGTCCGAGTGTCGGCGGGGGATTGGCTAACCATCGATGGTGGTGCCGGCGTGGTCTACGCGGGTCGGTTGCGCACCGTACCCGGCGTGCCCAGCGAGGAGTTTCGGCGCTTCATGAACCTCGCGGACCGACATCGCCGCCTCCAGGTGCGGGCCAATGCCGAGACCCCCGAGGATGCCGCTCGTGCGCTGGAGCTCGGTGCCCAAGGCATTGGGCTGTGCCGCACCGAGCACATGTTCTTCGCTTCCAAGGATCGTTTGCTCTCCCTGCGAGCGATGATCCTGGCCGACGACTCGCGCGCTCGAGAGGACGCGACGCGGCGCCTGGCGCCTCATCAGTTCGAGGATTTCCGCGAGATTCTGCGCGTTATGGATGGCTTGCCGGTCACCATCCGGCTGCTGGATCCGCCGCTGCACGAGTTTCTGCCGCGCGAGCCGGCGGCCCTCGAGGCGATGGCCGAGCAGCTCGGTATCCCCGAGGCCGAAGTGGCGGCCAAGGCCGAGGCGTTGGCGGAGTTCAACCCGATGCTCGGGCACCGCGGTTGCCGGTTGGGGCTGACGTCGCCGGAGATCTACGACATGCAGGTCGAGGCGATCGTCCGCGCCACCGCGGCGTTGAAGGCGGCCGGCCGGGATCCACGGCCGGAGATCATGGTGCCCCTGGTGGGCAGCGAAGAGGAGATGGCGCGCCTACGCGAGCGCACCGCCGCGGTGCTCGATCGCGTTGTCGAGCAGGCGGGCATCGAGCTGGAGATCCCGATCGGCACGATGATCGAGGTTCCCCGCGCCGCCCTGGTGGCCGATCACATCGCCCGCCACGCCGATTTCTTCTCGTTCGGCACCAACGATCTGACCCAGATGACCTTCGGGTTCTCGCGCGACGACATCGGCCGCTTCCTGCCCCAGTACCTGGAGTCCGGCATCCTGCGCAAGGACCCGTTCGAGAGCCTCGATCGAACCGGGGTGGGCCAGCTCGTGGAGATCGCGGTAGAGCGCGGCCGCAAAGAGCGGCCGGGGCTCAAGATCGGGATCTGCGGCGAGCACGGCGGTGAGCCGACCTCGGTCACCTTCTTCCATCGCTGCGGTCTGGACTACGTTTCCTGTTCACCGTACCGCGTGCCGGTGGCCCGTCTGGCCGCCGCTCACGCCAACCTTGGAGTCGCTGAATGAGCACTGTGAGAGTCGGGCTGGCCGGCCTGGGTAGGGTCGGCCGCAATCTGTTTCGCATCCTCTACAAGAGCCAGGACGTGCAGATCGTCGCGATCGACGATACCGCCGACCACGAGGCTCTCGAGTACCTGATCCGCTTCGACACGCTGTTTGGCCCGTTTCCCGACGAGATCAGTCTGAAGGAGGGCCATCTCTACGCCTACGGCCGGCAGATCCCGATGCTGGCGGGGGACCCGGACTGGGGCGCCCACGGCGTCGACATCGTCGTCGAGGCGACGGGCCGGCCCCGCACCCGTGCCGAGATGGAGGAGCACCTCCAGCGCGGCGCCAAGCGCGTCGTGCTGTGCGTGCCGCCGCTCGACCCGCCCGACCGCACCGTGGTCATGGGCATCAACCACGATCACCTCCAGGCGAGCGACCGGATCGTCTCCAACGCCTCCTGCACCGCTCACTGCGCGGCGCCGGTGGTCAAGCTGCTGGACGAGGCGTTCGGCATCCGGCGGGCGTTCCTGACCACCGTGCACGCCTACTCGAACGAACAGCGGCTGGCCGACGTTCCGTCCGAGGATCCGCGGCGTGGCCGGGCCGCGGCCGAGAACATCATCCCGCAGGAGAGCAAGGTGGCAGAGCTGCTCATGCGGCTGCTGCCGCATCTCGAAGGACGGCTGGACAGTCACGCGATGAGCGCGCCGGTGGCCAACGGATCGGTGGTGGATCTGGTCTGCTGGCATGACAAGCCGGTTTCCGTTACGGCGATCAACGAGGTGGTGCGCACGGCGATGTCGCGCTGGCCGGGCATCCTGCACTATGAAGACGACCCGATCGTCTCGACCGACATCATCCGCAGCTCGCTCTCCAGCACTTTCGACTCGCAGGCCACCATGGTGCTCGGCGACCGGGCCTCCAAGACCCTCTCCTGGTTCGACAACGGCTGGGGCTACGCGCACCGCGTGGTGGACCTGATTCGGCAGCTGGCGGCGCTCGAGGGCGCGGAGGAGAACTCATGAGCTTGCGTATCGGCATCAACGGCTTCGGACGGATCGGGCGCAGCGTCTTTCGCATCCTCAGCGAGCGACCCGAAATCCAGGTAGTGGCGGTCAACGACCTCTATGACAACGAGCAGCTGGCCTACTTGCTGCGCTTCGACACCGTCATGGGTGTCTTTCCCAAGCCGGTCAGAGCCGACGAAGAGGCGCTCTACGTCGGCGACGAGCGGATCCTGATGACCGCCGAGCGCGATCCGGCCAAGCTGCCATGGGGCGAGCTGGGGGTCGACATCGTCGTCGAGTCGAGCGGCGTCTTTCGGCATCGGGCCAAGCTGGAGAAGCACCTCGAGGCCGGCGCCGGAAAGGTCGTGCTCACCGTGCCGCCCAAGGACGAGATCGACGCCCTGGTGGTGCTGGGCGTCAACTCCGAAGCGTTGAAGCCGGAGCACCGGTTGGTCTCCAACGCCTCGTGCACGACCAACTGCCTGGCACCGCTGGCCAAGATCCTGGACGACTCGTTCGGCCTCGAAGAGGGTCTCCTGACGACCGTGCACGCCTACACCAACGATCAGCGATTGGCCGATGTGCCGCACAATGACCTGCGGCGCAGCCGGGCGGCGGCCGAGAACATCATCCCCACCACCACCGGCGCCGCCCGCGCGGTGGGCAAGGTATTGCCGCATCTCGACGGCAAGCTCGATGGCATGGCGATCCGGGTGCCGGTGCCGGATGGCTCGATTGTCGATCTGGCCTGCCGGCTGCGCGAGCAGCCGTCGCGCGAGGAGGTCAACCAGGCGGTCGCCGCGGCCGCTGCAGGCCCGCTGGCGCGCATCGTCGAGTACAGCGAAGAGGCGCTGGTCTCCTCCGACATCATCGGCAACCCGCACTCGTCGATCTTCGACGCGCTGTCGACCGCCTCCACCGGCGACGGCTACATCCGCGTCGTCGCCTGGTACGACAACGAGTGGGGCTACTCCAACCGGGTGGTCGATCTGATCGATCTGCTGTCGGGCTAGAGCGCCGGGCCGGTGAGAACGCCGAGCGTTGGCTAGCCGACATGCCCGAGATCCGGATCCTCGATGACCGGCTGGTCAGCCAGATCGCCGCCGGCGAGGTCGTCGAGCGCCCGGCGTCGGTCGTCAAGGAGCTGATCGAGAACGCCCTCGACGCGGGCGCCACGGAGGTGCGGATCGAGCTCGAGGGCGGCGGCAAGCGTCGAATCCGCGTCGCCGACGACGGCCGCGGCATGGACCGCGACGACGCCCTGCTGGCGTTCGACCGCCACGCCACCAGCAAGATCGCCGGCTTCGAGGATCTCGAGCGGGTCGCCAGCCTCGGCTTTCGCGGCGAGGCGCTGTCATCGATCGCCGCCGTCGCCCGGGTCGAGTTGACCACCGCGCGCCAGCCGGGCGACGGCACGAGGGTGCGGATCGAGGGCGGCCGGGTGCGCTCGGCCGAGCCGGCCGCCCATCCGCGAGGCACCCGCATCGAGGTGGCCTCGCTGTTCTACAACGTGCCGGCGCGGCGCAAGTTCCTCAAGAGCCCGCGCACCGAGCTGCGGCGCGCCGCGGAGGTCGTGCAGGGCTATGCCCTGGCCCGGCCGGAGGCCGGCTTCAGCCTGCGGCACGAGGGCCGCGTCATGCTCGAGGCGGCCCCCGCAGCCGCCGGCCCGGAGAGCGCCAGGGCGAGGATTCGCGAGGTCTTCGGCGCCGAGCTGACTCGGCACCTGGTGGAGCTGCCGCCCGGCAGCGTCCTCGACCGGGAGATCGTCTGGGGCTACGTCGGCGACCCCTCCACCGCGGGATCGCAGCGCCGCTTCGTCTTCGTCAACCGGCGGCTGCTGCGCGACCGGGCGGTGCTGGCGACGTTCTACCGGGCGGTGCGCGAAGAGTGGCACGGCGACGGCTTCCCGGCTCTCTTTCTGTTCCTCGACCTGCCGCCGGAGCTGGTGGACGTCAACGTCCACCCGCAAAAGGCCGAGGTGCGCTTCCGCGAGCCGGCGGTGCTCGACCGGCTGTTTCGCCGGCTGCGTCGCGGTCTGGCGGCGGCGCGGGGCGAGGAGCCGGCGCCGCTCGGCCTGCCGAGCGAACGCCCGGATGCCGCCCCTCTCGCCTGGCGCGGGCTGGGCGAACGCCGGGCGGCGGGGGAGCTGCGCGAGCCGGGGGTGACGCCGCATCTGGCGGAGCCCGCATTCACGCCGCTCGAGCGCCCCGTCGTGCCGCTCACCGGGCGCCGCGGCGAGATCCGCTCGTTTCGCCTACTCGGGCAGTACAAGGGCACGCTGATCCTGCTCGAAGGCCCGCGCGGCCTGATGCTGATCGACCAGCACGTCGCCCACGAGCGGATCCTCTACGAGCGCTTCCGGCGGGCTCTCGAGGGTCAGCGGGCGGCCAGCCAGGCCCTGCTGGAACCGGTGATGATCGAGCTCTCCCCGTCCGAAGGCCTGCGCCTGAGCGAGCTGATGGGCGGCCTGGAGAGCTGTGGCTTCGAGCTGCGCCAGCTGTCAGGCGGCAGCTTTGCGATGGCCGGCGTGCCCGTCGAGCTGGGCGTCGAGGCGGCGCGCGACCTGGTGCTGGGGGTGGCCGCCAGTGGCGAGAGCGTGACGACGGCGGACGAGGTGCGGGAGCGCATCCTCGACGGCCTCGCCGCCGGCCTGTCCTGCCGGGCGGCGATCAAGATGCACCATCCCCTGACCGCCGAGGAGATGGAGGCGCTGGTGGCGGAGCTGTTCGTCGCCGAGCAGCCGTACGCCTGCCCGCACGGCCGGCCGGTGGTTCTGGAGATGACCGATGCCGACCTCGAGCATCGGTTCGGGCGCCGATGAGCGATCGCGACGAGCTGTTGCGCGAGTTCCAGCAACGCCTGGGCTACCGCTTCCGACGTCCGGAACTGCTCGAGCGCGCGCTGACTCATCGCTCGTTCGCCAACGAGCGCGGTCTGGAGAAGAACTACGAGCGGCTCGAGTTTCTCGGTGACGCGGTGCTCGGCCTGGCCGCCGCCGAACGGCTCTTCGATGAGCGGCCGCGCCGTCAGGAGGGCGTGCTGACCCGCAGAAAGGGCCACCTGGTGAGTGCCAAGGTGCTGGCCGAGCTGGCGGAGGCGCTGGAGCTGGGGTCGGTTCTTCGTCTCGGCGTCGGCGAGGAGCGCTCCGGGGGACGCGCCAAGGGCTCGCTGCT
>CALZJC010000271.1 GCA_945787525.1 Thermoanaerobaculia bacterium
AACGCGGCCAGCATCCTGGCACCATCGACGTAGAAGACGGCCTCTGCCTCGGACTCGGCGGTGGCCGCCCGCTCGATCATCAGGCCCCGGCCCTCGACGAGCCGTCCGCGCCGATCCTGGCTCCCGGGACGTCGAACACGTACTGGCCGGCTCTCAGACCGGCTTCCCCATCAAGGCTGGGCCGGCGAGGAGTGAACGACGTATCGCTTCGGCGCCTTGCCGACGAAATAGAACGGGTAGCAGGTCACGAGGGTGACCGTCGGCTCCGGTCTCGGATCGAGGACCTCGACCGAGCCCGGCAGAACGATCTTGATCTCGCTCACGCGATAGAACTCCGTACCGCTCAGCGTCTCGAGCTCGAGAGGGTCGCCGACCGCGACGTCCTTGAGGCCCCGGAAGAAACCGTCCCGATGACCGGCCAGGCCGAGGTTGCCCCCCTCGCCGGGGCGAGCGGAGCCGGGGATGCGCCCCAGGCCTCGATTCAGCGTGATCTCATCCGTGCCTTCGAACACCGGCACCTCGAGCCCGATCTTCGGGATACGCAGAATCGCCACGATGCGACCGACGTCCGCCTCCAGGCTCTCCTCGTAGCCCTGGATGCGCCCCTCGGACCAGAGCGAGGTGTCCACCTCGCCACCGCGAGCCGGCGCGCTCGCCGCCGCGAACTCCCTCAGGGCGAGGCGTCGGTGGACGTAGCCATCGACCCGGGCTGCCGCATAGACCAGCAGCAGGAGGCCTCCGGCAACAAGGGCTCCTGCCTCCAGGGCTCGAAGCGCTCTCTTCGCTGACACGCCAGGCGCTCAACCCTCGGCCACCCGGACCGAGATCCGGGGGGCGGATCTCGATCCGGGCCGGGCGAGGAGAAAGAGCCTCACGCCCGCCTCCGGGCGACACGCAGAGCCAGACCGGCGGTCAAGCTCAGCAGGCCCAGCAAGGCGATCCAAGGCAGCGGGCTGGCCGTCGACGGCAGCGCTTCGGGCTGCGGCTCCGGCTCGGGAGCCGGCGCGGGAGCCGGCTTCGGGGCCGGCGGCGGCGCCGCCGGCTCGGCGGCCTTGATCTCCTCCACCTCGCTCATCGTGATCGTGACCGGCGCCGGCCGAGTCTCGCGCCGGTAGGCCGAGACCGAGTCGCCCGGTTTCAGAGCGAACACCTCGACGACGTTGCCGAGGCGATCCTTGAACGTGATGCCGTCGGTCGACTTGATGTTGATCTTACGGACGCCGGGGCCCCGCGGCCCCTCCTTGACGTCGAGAATGAGCGTCTGGCCGGAACGGTGCAGTACTTTGCCCGTCCCAATGTGGACGTTCTCCGTTACGGTCTGCGCCGCGGCGATCTCGGCGAGACCCAGGATCCCGACCACGAGCGCCATACAGGCCACGATCACGGTCCATTTCATCTTCCTCGTCATCCTTCTCTCCTCCTCTCGACTCTGGTGGAAGGGCCTCGGGCTCTGCCCCGCCGCAGAAGACGGGGGGCAGAGCCCGGATGTATCACGCTAGAACCGACTTATCGTGGCCCCCCGGACCGGAGAGCACATCCCCAGAAACTAGGGGGAAACGAGGGATACGTGAGGGGTGCTCGGCGCCTGCTCAGGGGGTCTCGCCGGCCTCTTCGTGCACCGTCCAGCCTCGCGCCTCGGCTTCCTTGCGGTACCGCGCCGAGGCCGTGCCACGAAGCCGGATCTCCCGCTTCTGCGCTCCCGACTGCTCCACGATCACCGCCAGAGGGCTCTCCACGCCCTCCATCTCGGCGGTGAAGCTGATGTGATCGACGGGCAGCAGGTAGACCAACCGACCATCCGTGCTCACGGCGCCGGGAAGGTGGAGGTCTCCCACCAGGCGCTCGATCGGGTTCACGGTCCGGTGAAACGTGGCCAGCATCCTGGCGCTATCGACCAAGAAGACGGCCTCCTCCTCGGACTGGGCGGTGGCCGCCCGCTCGATCATCAGGCCCCGGCCCTCGACGCCATCGATCTCGGCGATCGTGCTCACCAGGGCGGTCTGCAGCGTCGGGCTGTACCAGCGACTGGCCAAGAAGGCCTCGACCAGCGCCGGATCGGCGCCGCCGTCGAGCAGCATCTTCAAGTTCCGGTCTCGCAGCTCCCGGGGATCGGTGCTCCAGACCAGATCCGTGACGCCGGAGAGGATCTTCTCTCCGCGACTTCGCGGGAGCGCTCGGTTGGCGATGAAGGAGCCTGCCGCGGCCACCTCCGCGATCTCGTAGAGCGCCTCCCGCATCACCGTGTTCGAGGTGTAGGGATCGACTCTCAGCCTGTGGGCCCAGTCGAGCTGGGCCGAGTTGACGCCGAAGTACTTGTCGGCGTGCGCGGTCCCGGCCGCCGCACCCTTCTTCGCCAGCTCTTCCATCTCCTCTTGGCTGAGAGTCTTCTCGCCTTCGCCCTTCTCCGTGGCCTTGGCCTCCTTGCTCTTCGCTTTCGCGTCGGCAATTCCCTTCTTGGCCGCCGCTACGCCCTCTTTGACCGTCCGCTCGGTGCGCTCCAGCCAGCGCCGCGCGCCGTCAGGAACTCCCTCGAGCGTCTCCTCCGGCCGCTTGGCAAACTCGCCAATCGCCTCGATCCGGCTCAGGCCGGCGCGCGCCAGCGCGTCGACGAAGATCTTCGACTCGGACAGCTCGGAAAGCTCGGCGAGAGCCCGAATCTCCTGCAGCCGAACGGTGAGCATCGTCCGTCCGTAGGCGTCGAACTCGCCGAAGTCGGAGACGATGCGGTAGGTGTTCATGTAGCCGTCGTTGGCCACATCCTCGGCGACCTGGTGATGCGGGCCCCGATGCTCGTCGGCAGACAGGACCTCACTCGCCGCGAGCACGGGAGGGGTCTCTGCGCTCCTGGCTGGATCCGCGCCGGCGCCGATCGACACCAGGAGCAGAACGGCCAGCGGCAATACCGACAGCTTGATTCGTTGAGTTCTGGAGCCAAGCATACAAGGGAGAAAGAGGGGACGCTCTGCGGCCCCTCCTTCTCTCCTCATCTCGATCTTGGTGGAAGGGCCTCGGGACTCTGCTCCGCCGGTGAAGACGGGGGCAGAGCCCCGAGGTGTCACGCTAGAACCGATAGCCAATGCTGACTACGAAGCCGTCCATGTCCAAGTCGAGCCGGTCCCGCGGAAAACCCGCCGCGGGATCGATCTTCTCGATGCTGACGTCGAGGATGCGGTATTGGAGGTCGAACAGGAAGCCGTTCATGGCCCGCCAGCCGAGCTTGGCGTAGAACCCGAATTCGTCGTTGGCCTCTGACCCCTGTCGGGCAACGTCCATCCCAGCGATCTCGATTCCACCTACGTCCATGAAACCATAGGTCAGGCCGCCGCCCGCGTTGAAGCCGCCGTCCTCCCCTTCCCGATTCCAGGTGAAGCCGAAATCGATCGGAATGACACCGACCTCGACCTTCCCGCTGCCCCTGACGGCATCCCGGAAGTTCTCGTGGTAGGTGCCGGTGACGTCGAAGTCCCAGTTCTCGTTGATCGGGAAGCTACCGCGAATACCGAATCCCTCAGTACCCTTGAGTTCGGCGGAGTCGTAGTAGGAAACGATGCCGCTCCAGTCAGCGGCTTGTGCGGTCCCAGGCATCGCTGCTCCCGCGACCAGCACGATGGCCACGGCGCTAAGAGCCAGTGTTGTCTGCTTTCTCATCTTCTTTACCTCTCTGTTAAAACGGTTAAAGTCGCGGTCGGTTTGCCGAAGCGCGCTTGCGTGCCACTATCGTGGCGCCCCGGGCCGGCGGACACATCCCCACAAACTAGGGGAAAACGAGGGATGCGTAAGGGGTGCTGGGCGCCCGCTCATTGGCCTGGGACAGGTCGGTTCCCTGAGCGCCGGCCTTCGCTGCCAGCCGATTGCAGCCAGGAGCAGAAGCCAGCGCGCGGGCGACAATCACTGCTCCGATTTCCTCTACCCGCCTTGGCGGCTGAACTTCGAGTACCGGAGGCTGTTGAACTTGCGTATCTTCTTCCCCAGAACGGAAGCATCGGTGTGCAGTTCGACCTTGTTGATCAGCCAGACATCGTCGACGGGCTGCGACTCGATGCTGATCTGCAGATGCTCCAGCGCTATGGGACCCTGCTTCAACGGCCGTACGGTCTCCATCTCGAAGGCAACGGTGTGGCAGCCCTCGACCGAGAAGCAGGCCGATCCCGAAACCGCATGTTCGAGCTGCTCGAGTGTGTCCGCGTCTTTCGGTTCCGGTCTCGCGTCGAAGGTGACGTAGTGGCAGCGATGTCCGTTGATCTCGTCTTCGCCGACCAGTTGGTAGTCCTGTTCGCGACCTCTCGTGCAGAGGGTTGCTTGCCGTCGAGCATGACGAGCACCTCGTCGAAGCCTTCGCCCTTCGGGGTAATCCGGAAGCGCAACAGCTCACGTGAGGCCACCTTGCCGTCGCTGTCGAGACTTCGTCGCGTCACGCCACGATCGAAGGCATAGCGCGTCCAGGCTGCAATGTCTTCTCTCCAGGCGCGGTCAGAGCATTCGGCGAGCGTCTCGAGGTCGATGGTCTGGGCCAGGCCGGCCTGCGGTGTCATGGTAGCCGCCAGAAAGCCGCTCAGCATCAGAATTCCTGTCAGTGTTGCCCTCATTGTCGATCTCCCTTCGTGGTTGCGTTGTGGCGCCAGGGGTCCCGGTCTCCGGAACTACGCTGAGACTCGCCCTTGAAGTCGCAGAAGAGCCCGGCGTGCGTTCAGATTGTGCAACCAGGCGCCTTGGCCACACATCCCTTGGAGTGAGGGGATAATGAGGGAGGAACCCCGCAGCCGCACGCCCCCGCACGCCCCTGAGGCGACCCGATTCCATCAGGTGGCTGAGAAGGGGGCTGGGGCGAGAAGTCCAGGGTCATCGCGCTCGGTCAGTCAGCTCGAGCTGGGACGCTTCCGGCGCCATTCGCTCGCCACCTGCCGGGGCGCTCACACGACAAGGGGAGGTTCAAGGGCGCGGCCATTGTGCTCAGCGACCCGGCTGGAGCTGCTGCTTGGCCACGGAAGCCAGCACTTGTGCTCGTGCGACCGGGCCCAGGGAGTCGAGCTCGGCCAGGATGTTCCGTTGCGCAACCTCCAGATGCGTCCGGCGCCGCGCGAGGAGAATCGCCGCGCCGGCCCCGACCAGACCGACAGGCAGAGCCCAGTCCGCGAGGCCGCGGCGGTCCCGCACGATGTTGACGAGCGCGCTCAAGACGCCGCCTCCGACAAGGAGCCAGGCGAGGTTCTCCGCATTCAGTCCGAGATGGGGCCGGTGCTCGATCTCTGCGGTTTCCGGTTCGGGTTCGGTCATTCTGCCTTCCTCTCAGCTTCCCTTTCGGCGGTTGGTAACGTGGCGCGGACGGCGGTGACACTACCCCCGAACAGTACGATGGCCGAGGCATAGTAGACCCAGAGCAGCAGCACCAGGACGCTGCCGGCGGCGCCGTAGAGATCGGAAGCCATGCTCCTGCCGATCCATCGGCCGATGAGATCTTCGCCCGCTGTCAGAACGGCCGCGGCCAAGAAGGCACCGAACCAGACATCTCGCCACCCGGGTCTGACTGTCGGGAGGTATCGGTAGATCACCGCAAAGAGCAGCGTCGTGGTGGCAAGCTCCAGCAGAAAGAAGTCGAACGCCGTCACGACGTTCGCCAGCCCACCGATCCAGCGCTGCAGGACTGCGCCGAGCTCCTCAATCGCCGCGCTCACCGCCAGTGAAACCGTGAGTATGTAGGCGATGCAGGCGAGCATCGCCAGGGACAGAAAACGGCTACGCAACCACCTCCAGATCCCCAGGCCCGCCGACTGGACCCTCTCTACTTCGAAGACCCGGTTCAGTGAATCCTGCATGGTGAGAAGGACCAGTGTGGCGGTGGAGAGCAACGCCCCCACCGCCATCAATTTCGCCCACCAGGTGGGCTCTTGGATCTCGAGCCCTTCGATAGTGGCCATCAACTGTTGCGCACCCTCCTCGCCGACCATTTCGCCGATCTCGGAGAAGACCGCATCTCTTGCCGCGACGTCGCGGTCCAAGTGACCGGCCGTCCAGATGACGATGAACAGCAACGACGGCAGCGAGAAGACGGTGCAGAAGGCCAGCGCCGCCGCACGCGTCGGCACTTCCTGGGCCCCGAACCTGGCGACAGCCTGCTTCAAGACCCGCCAGTGGAAGAGCAGCGCGCTGCTCCATGGTGATCGCTGGTCTTCACTGGACACGGTCATGGGCCTCCGGCCTGGATGGCCGCCCGCGCCTCGGTCGCCACCTTGAGCGCCTTCTTGCAGAGCTTTCGATCGGCCAGCCGCCTCCACAGCCCTTCTGCGGCCCACGACAGACCGCCCGTGCTCAGGGCGAGCCAGCTGTCGGCGGCGGCCTCGATCGGCCTCGCTTCGGCCCTGGGCTCCGCCAGCGTGCCGCCGAGCTTGATGAAGCGGTCGCCGACCGAGGTCAGGTCGAGGCTCAGTCCCCGCCCGCGCGTCGCCCACCTGAGATCGAGCTCTTCGCTTTCGAGGTCGAGGCGGCCGAGCCCGCCGACGTCCAGGTAGTCGAGCCGCATGACGGCCGGGTCGAGCTCGACAACGCCGTCCTCGGCCACGGCTACGAACACGCCGCACTCGACATCGGTGTAGTCGGACCGCTGCAACAGCAGCTCGCCGGGCCCGAGCAGTCGGGCGAGGAGGCCGAGGACCGGGAGCTTCTCGGCGAGGAACTCGAATGGGGCGAAGTCGATCTGCCCCTTGCCGAGGGTGGCGATCAGATGGCCGTCGAGGCTGCTGGCGAGCGCGTGCAGTGAGTCCCCGGAGGCGTCGATTCTCAGCTCGACTCCCAGCGGCACCGCCAGCTCGGAATTGCGGTCCGGCGTCAGGCCGAGGAGCCTCACCCCGGCCGCCGTCGCCTGTCCGGACAGGCGATAGCCTCGCGACGCCGGCTCCAGCGTCAACTCTGTGGAGAGCGAGCTCAGATGCGGGCCTTCGACCGAGCTGCGCTCGAAGCGAAGTCGGCCGTCGCGCAGATGGGCCCGCAGGTCGACGTTGCGAAAGCTGCCGGCGCGAATGGTGACTTCGGCCACCGCGTAACGGACTTCGGCGTCGAGCTCGTTCAGCGCCTCGAATACGACTGGATCGTCGCTGATCACGAGCTCGGGCTCGCCGCGGCGCTGCCTCCGGCCGGCGGGCGATGTGGCTTCCCCTCGTCGCGAGGCGACGCCCGCCTCGGGGCGGCCGGCCCGCGTGCCGGTCTCCGGCTGTGCTGCGGCGCCGAGCAGCGTCGTCAGGTCGAGACGCTCGGATCTCAGCTCGCCGTGCAGCTCCGGCTTGCCCCGACGATCGAGGCTCAGCGACCCCGCGAGGTCGCTCGGTCCCACCCGCAGCCGCAGGTTCGGCACCCGGAAGTTCTGCGCGTCGCCTTCGAAGCGACCGGTGACCTCGTACGGCTGGTCGGGAAGCCACCCGGGGTCGCCCAGAAGCCGGCCCAGCAGGGCCTTGTCCGGCCCGGCAGCGCGGACGTCGAGCCGCGTTCCGGACAGCCGGGGCGGCTCGCCCAACGTCCCCTCCAGCTCGATCCGGTGCTCGCCCAGCTCCGCCCGCACGCCGTGCAAGCCAGCCTCCGTCTGCCGGAGCTCGACGCGACCCCGGGCGCGGAACGCTCGCGGGGGCAGCTCGATGCCGGCCATCGTGCCGACGACCGCCGCGTCGGGGCCCGCCAGGTCCAGGGTCAGCTCGGTGCCGGCGAGCTTCGACAGCCAGCGAGGAGGACCCGGGGCGGCCGGCGCCGGGTCCGGCGGCTCGGGGGGAGTGCCGGGCTCGATCACCAGCTTGCCGTCGACCCGGCCCTCGAGGTCACCCAGCGTCAGGGCCACGTCTCCGAGCCGGTAGCCCGAATCGATCCGGCCGAGCGCACCGGAGAGGCTGTAGGCGTCTCTGGGCAGCTCGGGGAGCCCGTCGAGCCCGGCCTGCGCCACGAATCGGGCCGCTTCGCGGGCGTCCGACCCCGCCAGATCCACCACCAGCTCCAGATTGCCCGGCGCGGCAGGCCACCCGACGACGCCGGAGACCGCGGCGCGGTGGCGACCGACCTCGCCGACTACTTCGTCGAGGCGGTACAACCCACTCTCGACGCGGACCCGACCGGTCAGGGCGAAGGGCTCCGCGGGGAGACCCGGCCGTCCGGCGAGGTCGCCCCAGCGCGAAAGATCGGTGTCGGCGACGTGGAGCCGCAGATCGGTGCCGGCCAGGCCGGGCCTCCCACCCAGCCGGCCGTCCGCCTCGAGCGACGTCTCGCCGACGCGCCCCTCGACTCCGTCGAGCTCGTAGAGCTCGCCTCCCAGAACGCGGACTCGCCCGCCGACGTCGAAGCGCTCCGCCGGCAGCTCCGGAAGGCCGGGCGGCGCGAGAGCGGCGAGCCGCGCCAGGTCGGGTCCGGCGGCCCGGAACACCAGGTCGGTGCCTGCGAACCGAGAGCTTGGGCGGAGGATGCCGTCGAGGCGTACCCGGCTCTCCGCCGCTCGCACGACCACCGACTCGAGCGCCAGCGTGTCTTCCCGGTACCCGAGGTGTCCCTCGACCGCTACCGGCTCCGACGGCAAGCGCAAGCCGGCCAGGCTCTCGAAGATCGCCGGCTCGGGGCTCACCAGGCGGAAATCGATGTCGGCGCCGGCGAACCCCGGCAGGGTGCCCGAACTCCCATTCAGGTGCACCGTAGTGGTCCCGATTCGGGCCTCGAGCTCCTCCGCGACGAGGCCTCCCCCACGGCTTTCGAGGCGCCCTCGGAGCTGATACGGCTGAGCCGGAAGATCGGCTCTGGCGAGGGCGCTGAAGACCGACAGATCCCGGCCCTCCGCCTCGAGCGTGACCTTCGAGCCGACGTTCTCCGGCGCCGCACTCAGCACGCCATCGAGCGACAGGCGATCCTCTCCCAGACGAACGTTGACCCCCTCGAAGGCGGTCTCGGAAGCGCTCCTCCGCAGCTTGCCGGAGACGACGAAGGGCCTCGCCGGCAGGCCTGCGATGTGAGCGAGCGATCCGGCGGCGGCCAGGTCGGGGCCCGCCGCATCGAGGGTGAGGTCGAGCTCCCGGAGAACCGTGAGCGAGCTCGTCCGGCCGGTGGCCCGCATCTCCATCTCGCCGAGGGACGCGTCCAGCCATAGCTCGAGCGGCCCGCCCGATCGCGAAGGGGAGATTCCGCCCGAAAGGCGGAACGGACCCGACCCGAGCGACGGCAGGTCCAGGGGTCCGGTGACGGTGGCGACGTCGGGACCGTGGATCTCGAGCTCGAGCTCCGGCTCGGCGAGCCTCGCGAGATCGACCGTGGTGCCCCGCACCGCGAGCTCGACGTCGCCGAAGTGACCGGTGAGCTCGTGCTCGACCGGACCGCGCCCCTCGAGGGCCGCCAGCGGGCCGACCCTGGCTGCGAGCTCGAGCGCCGTACCCCGAAAGTCGGCCTCGAGGTCGAGCTCGACCAGGTCGGTCTCCGTGAGCCGCGCCCCAAGCCGCTCGACGCTCGCTTCGACGGGCCGCTCGACGGACGGACCGTAGAAGCCGAGCTCGGCGTCCTCGAGCGC
>CALZJC010000272.1 GCA_945787525.1 Thermoanaerobaculia bacterium
GCGACACCCGATTCGAAGATCCGGGATCCTGCGGGCTGCCCAAACAGGTGGCGGCGGCAGTCGGAGCGCTATCCTAAGGGGTGTTCATGGATCTGTGGGTCTACCGTATGGTTCGCGAGCAAGTCGCGACGTCAAGTCGGAGAAGCTCGACGGTCGCACGGCTCGAAAGGCTACGTGTCGGTGACTCGAAACCCCTACGCCTTCCGCTTGATCGCGCCGGGCCAGCCGCTCGAGCGCTGGGAGATGCCGCCTCCTGCCCCCGAGCCACGGCAGGTCGTGGTGGAGGTCGCCGGCTGCGGCGTCTGCCATACCGACGTCTCTTTCGCCGTCGACGGAGTGCCCACCCGTCATGCGCTGCCGCTGGTGCTCGGCCATGAGATCTCGGGCCGAGTGGTGGCAGCGGGTAGCGAGGCTTCCGACTGGGTCGATCGTGCGGTGATCGTGCCGGCGGTCGTGACTTGTGGTGCCTGCGCCGCCTGCACTGCCGGCCGGCCGACGATCTGTCGCCAGCAGTTCATGCCGGGAAACCACGGCCACGGCGGTTTCGCGACCCATGTGACCGTACCCAGCCAGGGACTCTGTCCCGTGCCGGACGATCTACCGCGAGGATTGTCGCTACCGCTGTTGTCGGTGGTCGCCGACGCGGTGACCACCCCACTGGAGGCGATCCGGCGAGCCGGCCTGTCGGCCGACGATGTGGCGGTCTTCGTGGGCGTCGGCGGCGTCGGTGGATTCGGCGTGCAGATCGCCGCGGCGTTCGGCGCCGCGGTGGTGGCGATCGACGTGGATCGCTCGCGTCTGGAGCTGGCCGCGGATCACGGGGCGGATCTTGTCCTGGACGCCACCGAGCTCGACCCGCGGGAGCTGAAGACGGCGGTCCGGCAGTTCGCGCGGCAGGCGGAGCGGCCGGGCATCGGGCTGAAGATCTTCGAGACCAGCGGCACGGCCGCGGGACAGCAGACGGCCTGGGCGCTGCTCGGTCCCGGGGCGCACCTGGCGGTCGTGGGCTTCACGCCGGACAAGCTCGAGCTCCGGTTGTCCAACCTCATGGCCTTCGACGCGACCGCGCAGGGGAACTGGGGCAGCTCGCCGGAGCGCTACCCCGAGGCGTTGGAGTTGGTGCTCCGCGGCGACGTGGTGCTCGAACCCTACGTCGAGATGCACCCCCTGGATCGCGCGCCCGAGGTCTTGCAGGCGGTGGCGGACCACCGCCTCTCCGGGCGGGCGATCCTGGTGCCTGCCGAGCCCGGGTAGTGAAAGGAGCAGCCGTGAAAAGCCACGATCTGACGGACCGGTTCGAACCCCGTGGACTGTTGTACGAGCACCGGCCGGTGCTCGATCGCCGGAGCGATCCGATCGAGGGTCTGCACAACGTCTGGATCACCCTGAACAACCCCACCGAGCTGAACAGCTACACGACCGAGACCGTCAAAGAGGTGATCCTGGCCTTCCGCCGGGCGTCCAACGACCGCGCGGCGGTGGCGGTGGTCTTCACCGGGGCGGGCGACCGGGCGTTCTGCAGCGGCGGCAATACCCGCGAGTACGCCGAGGTCTACGCCGGCGCGCCGGGCGAGTACCGCCAGTACATGCGTCTGTTCAACGACATGGTGTCGGCGATCCTGCACTGCGACAAGCCGGTGGTCTGCCGCGCCAACGGCATGCGCGTCGGCGGTGGCCAGGAGATCGGCATGGCCTGCGACTTCTCGATCGCCAGCGACCTGGCGGTGTTCAGCCAGGCGGGCCCCAAGCACGGCTCGGCCCCCGACGGCGGCAGCACCGATTTTCTGCCGCTCTTCGTGGGCATCGAGAACGCGATGATCTCTGGCACCCTCTGCCGCCCGTGGAGCGCGCACCGCTTCTACATCCTGGGCGGGCTGACCAGGATCGTCCCGGCCCTCAAGGTCGAGGGCGAGTGGGTGGCCAACCCCCTGGTAGTCACCGACCGGCAGCTCGACCCGTGGGGCCGCCTGGTGCTGGGAGAGTGGAAGAGCGGCGAGGAACGGCAGGCGGCGAAGGAGATCCTCCGTTCCGGCACGATCGATCTGGGTCTTCTCGACGAGGCGGTGGACGAGCTGACCACTGATCTCGTCTACACCATGCCCGACTGCCTCACCAAGACCGTGGAGAGTCTGCGCAAGCACAAGCTCGAGCACTGGGACCGCAACCGGGAGACGAACCGGGCCTGGCTGGCGTTGAACATGATGACCGAGGCCAACGCCGGCTTCCGGGCTTTCCACCACGGCACCCGCGAGGCCAGGGAGGTGGACTTCGTCCAGCTGCGCCGGCGGCTGGCCGAGGGCGCGCGCTGGGGTGAGGAGCTGATCCGCGAAGTCGCCCCCTGGGTCGCCGAGGCGGAGGGCAGCGGCCGTTGAGCGGCGAGCGCGCCACCCTCGAGCTCGAGCACGGCGGACGCGTCGCGCGGGTCCGACTGGCCGCTCCCAAGGCGAACATCCTCGACCGGGCGATGATCGCCGACCTGGACCGGGTCTGCGACGCGCTGGCGGGCAGCGCGGGCCTGGTTGCCATCGTCGTCGGCGCCGAGGGACCGAACTTCAGCTTCGGCGCCAGCGTAGAGGAACATCTGCCCGACGAGATCGAGGCGGTTCTGGGCGAGCTCCATGCGCTCCTGGGTCGTTTCCTCGAGCTGCCGGCCCCGACCCTCGCCGCGATCCGCGGCAGCTGTCTGGGCGGCGGGCTGGAGCTCGCCCTGGTCTGCGACCTGATCCTCGCCGAGGAGGGCGCCAGGCTGGGCCAGCCCGAGATCAGGCTCGGCGTATTCCCGCCCGCGGCCTCGGCCCTGCTGCCGGTCCGAGTCGGTGCGGGGCCGGCGTCCGAGCTCATCCTGACCGGCGCGGCATGGACCGGGAAGAGGGCCGCCGAGCTCGGCCTGGTGAGCCGCGTGACGCCCGACGGTACGCTCGAGGAGGCGCTGTCGGGATGGCTCGCCGACGACTTTCTGGGTCGTTCGCCGGCTGCCCTGGCGCACGCGGTGCGGGCGACCCGCCGCACTCTGCGGCAGGCCGTGGAGAGAGAGTTGCCGCTGCTCGAGCGCCAGTATGTGGACGAGCTGATGGCCGAGCCCGACGCGGTCGAGGGCATTCGCGCCTTTCTCGAGAAGCGGCCGCCGCGCTGGGGGGCCAGGGAGTGAACCCCGAGCTCACCAGCCTGCTCGATCGGGTCCGCGAGCTGGCCGAGGACCTCGACTTCACCGCGGTCCGGGCATGGAAGGACGAGGGCACCGACCGCAAGGCCGTCGGGCACATGCCGATCTACGTGCCGCGCGAGCTGATCCACGCCTGCGGCATGCTGCCGGTGGGCGTTCTCGGGGCGGGAGACCGGCTGGAGATCATCCGCGGCGACGCCTACTTCCAGAGCTACATCTGTCACATCCCCCGCAGCACCATCGAGCTGGCGCTGACCGGACGTCTCGACGTGCTCGACGGGATGCTGTTTCCTTCGATCTGCGACGTGATTCGCAACCTGTCGGGCATGTGGCGGATGCTGTTCCCGGAGCGCTACGTGCGCTATGTCGACGTGCCGCAGAACTTCTCCTCGGAGGTTGGCGGAACCTTCTGGCGGCGCGAGCTCGAGCAGCTGTGGAACGATCTCGCGAAGCTGGCCGGGCGGGCCGGCGGCGACGACGAGCTGCGCAGCAGCATCGCGATCTACAACGAGAACCGGCGCGAGATCCGCGAGCTCTACGAGGCCCGCAGCCGCGAACCCTGGGTCTACCCCGCCTCGGAGCTCTATCTGGTGGTGCGGGCGGGCAACGTCCTGCCGCCGGAGGAGCACACGCTGCTGTTGCGCCGCTACCGGGATCTGGCGGCGCAGGAGCCGGGACGGCACGAACAGGATCTCAGCCGCGTCGTGGTGGTGGGCACCTTCTGCGAACAGCCGCCGCTCGGTCTGCTCTTGACGCTCGAGCGGGCAGGATGCTCGATCGTCGACGACGACTTGCTGCTGGGCCTGCGCTGGCTCACCGAGGAGGTGCCCGAGGACGGCGATCCGCTGGACCGGCTCACCGCCGCCTATCTCACATCGAGCTGCGAGACCGCCTCGGTCTACCAGCCGGAGGGCCGGCGTGGCGGTTGGCTGGTGGAGTCGGTGCAACACAACAGAGCCGAGGGCGTCATCTTCTGCGCCCCGAGCTTCTGCGATCCGGCGCTGCTCGAGCAACCGATGCTGGTGGAGGCGCTCGCCGCCGAGGGCATCCCCCACACGCAGTTCAAGTACTCCGAGAACACGGGTCAGTTCGCGGTCATCCGCGAACAGGCCGGCACGTTCTCGGATTCGATTCGCCTGTGGAGCGAGGCGTGAGCGGGAGATCTCCCGAGAGCCCCAACGAGATCCCCAAGGAGCGCTCCATGCTGCTCCAGAAGGAGATGATCGCCGGGCACTATCGGGCCCTGGCGAACGCCGCAGAGGAAGGGCGCAAGGTGGTCTACACCTTCGTGCCCGGCAACCTGACCGAGCTGATGCGCTCGTTCGACGTGCTGCCGTTGCTGCCCGAGATCAACGCCCTGCAGTCCGGCATGCGCAAGCTGTCCGGCGGTTACATCTCGGAGGCGGAGAAACAGGGTCACAGCGAGGATGTCTGCACCTACGTCAAGTGCGACATCGGCATGTTGAAGAAGGGCAACGTCGGCCCCACCGGTGAGAAGCTACCCGAGCCGGATCTCCTGCTCCTGTCGTACACCGGTTGCTTCACTTTCATGAAGTGGTTCGAGCTGCTGCGCCAGGAGTACGACTGCCCGGTGGCGATGCTCCATGTGCCTTACCAGGCGGACGGCCTGATCCACGACCATCACCGGGACTACATCGTCGAGCAGCTCGAGACCGAGGTGATTCCGAAGCTCGAGCAGGTGACCGGCCGGCGGTTCGACGAGGACCGGCTGCGAGAGCGGCTGGCGCTCTCGGTACAGGCGGAGGATGACCTGGTCTGGGTGCTGGAGAGCGCCAAGAACGTACCGTCGCCGATCGATGCCTACTTCGGGGGCGTGTACTACATCGGGCCCATGTTCACGGCCTTTCGGGGCACGCAGGAAGGCGTCGACTACTACCGGACCCTGCGGGCGGAGATCGAAGAGCGGCTGGCGCAGGGCCGCGGACCGATCACGCCGCACGGCGAAGTGGAGAGGGAACGCTACCGGCTGGTGATGGAAGGGCCGCCCAACTGGACGAGCTTCCGCGACTTCTGGCAGATGTTCTCCGACGAGGGCGCCGTCGTGGTGGCGTCGAGCTATACCAAGGTGGGAGGGCTCTACGATCGCGGCTTTCGCCACGATCCCGGGCGGCCGCTGGCGACGCTGGCCGAGTACTGCTTCATGATCAACAGCGTCAAGAGCTGCAACTCCTTCAGCGTCGGGCAGCTCCTGATGCTGCGGCAGCTCGAAGAGCGCACCGGGGTCCCCGGCGGCTTCATCGAGAGCGACCTGGTGGACCCACGCTACTTCTCGGCCGCCAACATCAAGAACCGGATCGAGAGCTATCTGCAGATGCTGGAACAGAAGCGGGGAGCCGCTTGAGGATTCACGTCGGCGTCGACCTCGGGTCGACGACGACCAAGGCCGTCCTGCTCGACGAGCAGGGCGAGATCGTCGGTCGGGGGATCACCAACAGTCGCAGCAACTACGAGGTGGCCTCGCGGGTGGCGCGGCAGGAGGCGATGGTCACGGCGCGTTTCAACCTCCTGGGCGACGCCCTGGCCACCGACCCGGCGCTCGAGGGAATGGCGGCGGGGTTCTTGCCGCTGCTCGAGCGCACCTTTCGGCGCGAACAGTATCGGGACGAGCTGCGGCGGCTGGCAGCCGAGCTGCACCGCGCCGGCGCTGGCGACCGGCATCGCGGCATTCGGGCCGAGCTGCGAGAGCTCATCGACCGGGTGGTCGGCGAGATGGATGAGCGGGTCGAGAGGCACTTCGGTGCTCTGGCGGTGCGCAAGAGCGATTTCTTCCGCGATCTGGCGGGCGCCGACTACATGGCCCTGGCCGAGCGTTACGCCGAGCCCGACGGGATCAACTTCGAGACGCTGAGCGGGCTCTTCGATCAGGCGATCCTGCAGGTGGAGAACTCGACCTCGCAGACCACGGTAGAGGCCCTCGTCGGCAGGGCGCTGGATGCCGTCCTGGCCGCCTCGCGCTCGCGGCGCGGCTGCGGGGGGGGCAACCTGGCGCGCGCCGTGGAGATGGGGCGCGCCACCCGTCTCGAGGAGGCCTCCTCGGTGGGTACCGGCTACGGCCGCCAGCGCCTGCCGTTCCCCAAGGAGCAGATCCGCAGCGAGATCCTCTGCCACGGCCTGGGTGCGCACGTCATGTTCCCGGCGACCCGGACGGTGCTCGACATCGGCGGGCAGGACACCAAGGCGATCCAGGTGGACGAGCGCGGCATCGTCACCAGCT
>CALZJC010000273.1 GCA_945787525.1 Thermoanaerobaculia bacterium
TATCGCCGCCAACATCAAGCCTCTGAACATAGCCTCAGGGTAACAGCTTCGGCAGCTCGGCACCGGTGGCGAATCGGGTCAGGTCGCCCTGCCTGACGAAGTTGTAGACATCCTTCGGCGCCTTGCCGTCGAGGCCGATTCTCGGCCTCTGGTAGAGCCAGACCTCCAGATCGCCGAGTTGGTGGCGGCGGGCCGGCTTGTAGTCCACCTCGTCGGGTGGGCCGTAGAGGATGAAAATGGTGCCGCGGTCGGTGCGGCGGCCGGGGTAGGTCGGCTCGCCGAACTGCCGGTCCGCCTCTTCGGCCAGGTGCTCGAACTGTTGGCGGGCGGTCAGGCCCGGGGCGCCCTCGATCGGCTTGCGGCGCGACCAGAACTCGGCGATGAACCGCTCGGCCTCCTCTTCGTCGAGGATCTCGAGGAAAGCGTCGATCTCCTCGTCGGACGCCAGGCGAGACACCGGCCCGACCAGCCACTGGGCCTTGCCGGGCGACAGGAAGACGTTGAGCAACTCGTCGGGCGAGCGCGGTTTGCCACGCTCGGCGGCACCGGCCCCCGGCACGGCCAGCAGGCTAGCGGCGATGAGCCAGCAGATCCAGGAACTCTTCACGTACGGGGCGCTCGTGGAATGAGCCGCGGATCGCCGAGGTGACGGTCAGCGCGCCGGGCTTCTTGACTCCGCGCATCTCGACACACAGATGGCGCGCCTCGATCACCACCATGGCGCCGATCGGTTTTAACCGCTGGACCAGGTAGTCGACCACCTGCTCGGTCAGCCGCTCCTGCAGCTGCGGCCGCTTGGCGTAGAACTCGAGGATGCGGGAGAACTTGGACAGCCCGATGATGCGATCCGAGGGGATGTAGGCGATATGGGCATGGCCGTAGAACGGCACCAGGTGGTGGGCGCACATGGAGTAGAACGGCAGGTCCCGCTCCATCACCATGGCCTGATAGTGCTCTTCGTTGGGGAAGGTGGTGACCTTGGGCTCGGCACCCTCCTTGAGGCCGTGGAACATCTCCTGGTACATGCGCGCCACGCGCTCGTCGGTCTCCCGGAGATTCGGGTCGTCGAGGTCCAGACCCAGCTCTGTGAGGATGCCGCGGACGTGCACTGCGATGCGGTTCGCCTCCTCGACGTCCGGGTCCACTGACATATCCACAGGACTGGCGGCCAACTCGGCGACCGCTGTTTCAAGCTCTCGGCTCATCGCTGTGCTTCCTCTCTCATAGACTCGATCCTATCCCGCCCGGGTCCGGCCCACTGCTATGATCCGTCGCCGGAGGAGCCATGCTGACGATCGAATACTGCGTTGTCTGAAACTACCGACCCCGAGCCGCCGGTCTGGCGGACGACATTGAAACTCGGTTCGGAGTCAAACCCGAGCTGATCAAGGGCAAGGACGGCGTTTTCGAAGTCGTCATCGACGGCTCCCTGGTGTATTCGAAGAAAGCCACCGGACGGTTTCCGGAGGCGGGCGAAGTCGAAGAGCTCCTGACCGCTCATCTGGCCTGATCCTCCACCGGGAGGACCGGCCCGACTAGCCTGACCCTCTCACCAATCTTCGTACCGAAACGTCGTAACTGCCTGAAGATGCGAGGCTTCAGCCTGCGCCCACCATCTGGACCACCGCTTCCATGTGGCCGGTCTGCGGAAACAGATCGAGCAGCGTCCAGCTTTCGACGCGGTAGGCGCCGGTCAGCTGGCGCAGGTCGCGGGCCAGTGTCGGCGGGTCGCAGGAAACATACGTCAGCCGTTCCGGCCGCAGAGCCAACACCCCGTCGCGCACCTGCCGGCTGAGGCCGGCGCGCGGCGGATCCACCAGCAGCCGATCGCAGGGACCCGGCCAGCGGGCCAGCGCCGTCTCCGCCCGCAGCGCCAGGATCTCGATCGCCTCGAGGTTGTTGCGCCGCGCATTGATGCGGGCGTAGCGCGCCGCGGCGGGATCCGACTCGACGGCGACCACCTGCCGGTAGCGGCCCGCCAGAGCCAGGGTGAAGAGACCGACGCCGGCGTACAGATCGCCGGCGTGATCGCCCCGCCACGACCCCACCGCGGCCTCGACGAGTCGCGGCAGCAGCCCACGATGGCTCTGGAAGAACGCTCGGGCGTCGTAGCGCAAGGTGTGCTCGCCGACCACCAGCTCGACCGGCCCGCGTGGCATACCTTCCACCACCGGCGCCATGGTCCAGCTAGCCGCATCCCCCGCTGCCAGATCCAGCCTGCGCGGCGGCTCGTCCGGCAGACCGGCGGCCAGATCGCCCAGGGCGTTCTCGAGCTCGGGCACCAGAATCGGACAGCGATCGACGCCTACCAGCGTGCGGCTGCCGCGGGCGAAGTAGCCGACCTCGGGGCGGCCTGCGGCGCCCGCCGCGGCGTGGAGCTGGGCGCGCAGGCGATAGGCCCAGGCCTCTCCGGCCACCACTTCGGGCGGCGGCAGCTCGAGGCGGCCGAGCCGCCGCAGGGTCTCGACCACCGCCGCGGCCTTGAGCCGTGGCTGAAGATCGTCCTCGATCTGCTGCAGATCGCAGCCGCCGCAGCGCTCGAAGTACTCGCAGGGCGGCTGCCGCCGGCCGGGTCCGGCCTCGAGCACCTCGACGATCTCGGCACGCGCGTAATCCGGCCGCCGCTGGGTGAGGCGGATCCGCAACCGATCTCCGGGCACCGCCCGCGGCACGAAGATCGGAATGCCCTCGTAGCGAGCCAGTCCGTCGCCACCCATCACCAGCTTCTCGACCGTCACCTCGATCACTTCGAGGTGCGCCAGCCGTTGTGCCGCCTGCCCCCGGCGGCCGTCGCCACCCGGCTGGACCGGTGAGCCCGCGCCCGTCATGCGGGCTCTCCCCAGATGTGGGTGCGCCCGGCCACGCCGGGCAGCAGCCGATCGATCTCGGCTCGGAGCTCGCGGCGGCGAAACCGCCGGCTCAGGTGGTGCAGCACCAGGTGCTCGTTCTCGAAGCGCGCCGCCTGCTCGGCGATGTCCTCGATGTGCAGATGGCCGAAGCGCCGCCCCTTGTGGCGCGCCGCCGGGCCCAGAAAAGTGCATTCGAGCAGCAGCACCTGGGCGCTGAACAGCCGTGGCTCGCGGGCGAAGACACCGGCACCGGTATCACCGCAGTAGGTCAGGCGCAGGACCTCGTGCTCCTCCTCCACCTCCTCGCCCGCCTGACGGCGGGCAACGATCTCGGCCGGCGACAGGTGGCGACAGCCGGCGGCGAGGCGGCGGCGGCGCTCGATCAGGTGAAAGCCCAGGCTCGGCACCACGTGATCGGTGGCGAACGCCTCGACCAGCAGTCGCCGTCCGACCTCCACCCGGTCACCGGCGGCCAGGGGCTCGACCGTAGCGCGATAGTCGACCTGCTCCAATCGGGCCGCACCCCGCACCAGACGGTTCAGATCCTCGGCGATCTCCGCCGGACAGTAGACGCGAGTCTCGCCGGACGCGTGCATCGTCCTTTGAGAGAGCGCGAAGGGCACTCCCAGCGCATGGTCGAGGTGGCCGTGCGACAGGAAAAGCTGCTCGGCGCCGGACAGCGGCAGGGCGCCGCGCCCAGCGTCGAAGGCGAGGCCGGGCGGGTGCACGCGGAACCAGGTCTCGTCGCCGGCGCGCGACTGCCCCTCAATGGTCAGGTCGCCCAGTCGGAGAGTCGTCTTGGCCATGGCCCCGGCAGAGCTGTGATCGCGCGGGCCTGGCCGGCTGCTGGCAGCCCGTGCTAGATCTCCAGAAAGACGAAGCGGCGCAGCGGGGCGATCCGCTTGCTGACCGACTCGGCGTCGGGCTCGATGAGCCACAGAGCAGCGGCGATGGACGACATCAGAGAGTTGCCGTCCTGCGGCGTGAAGCAGAAGCCGGTCACTTCCCGCCCATCGCGCACCAGCAGGGTCGGCAGCACGACAACGGCTTGCGACAGGAGCCGGCCGTAGTAGCCGTGATCGCGGCCGAAGCTGAAGATCTCGTTGGCGTAGTGCTTGTCGGTCACCGCCACCCGGTGGTTGTCGCGCAGACGTTTCTCGACTTCCGCGTTTTCGGTGTCACGACCGAGCAGGAACTGGAACCAGATGGAGTGCATGTACTGGGTGTTCAACTTCACCGCGCTCGAGAACAGGTTCAGGTCCAGGTTCATGGTCTGGAAGAGCCGGTTGGCATCGCGCGCGTGGTGAGTGCCGAACTTGGGATCGTCGTGGCGGCCGACGTAGGGCGCCGGCACATAGCTGCCGACCTGGGTGATGTCGTTCGCCCGCCGCATGCAGACGAAGCTCGCCCGTTCCAGGCTGTAGCCGGAGTCACCGTCATCGCAGATGGTCTTGACCAAGGTGGTGATGTTGTGGGTGTTGCAGGAGACGATCTGAATGAAGCGATCCTCGCCCGCCACCAGAGCCGAGTCGTTGACCCCCCGGGCGTATGGCTTGCCGAAACCCGCTTCGCTGCCCTGCGCGAGAAAGCCCCGTGGGCCGTCGAGACCGGCGTAGAGACGCTCCTTGTTGTCGTTGCCCGCCGGCGTGCAGTCGATCACCACGGTCGCTCGCTCGAGCGCTTCGCGGGCGCCAAAGCTCACCTTGTGGCCGAGATCCTCGAAGTCGGCGATGCGGTCGTCGTCGGTGCAGAGGTGCGCGCCGCGCTTCATCAGGTGGCCGATGCGCGCCCGATCGGAAGCCAACGGGGTGCGTTTGTGAAACGTCACCTCGTCGATCCCCAGGTAGTGCTTGAAATCGGTGAACAGACCGATCAGCGGTTCACCGATCGTGCCGGTTCCCACGACGTGGACGATACGACTCATGTCGAGCTCCTGTGAGAAACGGGGCGGCGCCCCAGAATCCGCCCGCTTGGCGCGAGCTCACCGCGGCGATGCCTCAGATTATCACGCCCCACCGCCATGCCGGCTGCCACCCTTCCAGCCCGGATCCCGGTTGGCGAACTCGTCCAACGCCGCCGGCACTTCGAGAAGAGTGCGGGTAGCCGCCGGCTCGCAGACATCGTTCTCGCACTCGTAGGTGTACACGTTCCACTCTCCCCTGCGGTCGAAGCCGCAAAGGGTCTGGTAGGTGTCGCAGCTGCCGCACTTGATCGACAGATTGCGGATGTTGATCGTCGCCGGCGCGACGTCCGCCGGGGCCGGCGGCGTCTCAGGTGGAGCGCTCATCTGGCAGCCCGGTGACACCCGCCAGCCTCAGGGCCTCGGTCAGCGTCGGTCGGTCGGAGATGCCCGGCCGCAGATAGGCGATACGCCCGGCCCGGTCGAGGACCATCACCGTCGGCAAAGCGTAGATGTCGAGGTCGACCCCCAACCTCTCCTCCGGATCCAGGAGCACCGGATTGGCGAGATCCTCGCCCAGGTTGACCGCCAGAAACTGGACCCGTCCGTCGAGCTCCTCGTGCAGCGGCGCGAGGATGCTGGCCTGCAGGCGACAAGGGCCGCACCAGCTTGCCCAGAAGTCGACGACAACGACCTCTCCCTCGAAGTCCGCCAAGCTCACCGTGCCGCCGCCCAACGCCGCCAGCCGCACGCCGGGCGGACGGGGCGCCATGCCTTCCTGGGCCTCGCTGTTGGCGACCCCCGCCAGCCGCCAGCCGAGCCCACCGGCCCCGGCGACCAGCAGCACGGCGACGCCGATCAGCCAGGAGCCGGATCTGGAGGTTCCCGCCATGACCGGCTTAGCTTATTCGAGTGCACGCGGGTAAAACAGCCCCCGCCGGCGATGTTGGCCGCCGGGGGCTCGAAACGGACTGTCAGGCTGACGCCCCTGCGGGCGCCAGCCTCGCCCGCGGCCGGCCGGACTACCTCTTCCGGCGCGCCGCCGGACGCTTCTTGGCCGGGGCCTTCTTCGCCGGACGCCTCTTGGCCGGGGCCTTCTTCGCCGGGCGCTTCTTCGCCGGGCGCTTCTTCGCCGGGCGCTTCTTGGCCGGGCGCTTCTTGGCCGGGCGCTTCTTGGCCGGGCGCTTCTTGGCCGGACGCTTCTTCGCCGCGGCCTTCTTCGCCGGACGCTTCTTCGCCGGACGCTTCTTCGCCGCGGCCTTCTTCGCCGGGCGCTTCTTCGCCGGGCGCTTCTTCGCCGCGGCCTTCTTCGCCGGGCGCTTCTTCGCCGGGCGCTTCTTCGCCGCGGCCTTCTTCGCTTCTTGGCCGGGCGCTTCTTCGCCGGGCGCTTCTTGGCCGGAGCCTTCTTTGCCGGAGCCTTCTTGGCCATCGTAAATGTCTCCTGTCTTTGTTGGTACCCGAATCTCAGTCAGGCACCTTGCAGCGGAGCCTCATTACCCCCCTGCGATGGGCCACTCTCGCAGCCCAAGAGCTTTCTCGCAAACCATGTCGTTTCTTGCGCTTTCCCCCGAGCGGCGTCGTCGGGCCTCAGCTACAGCCGCTGGTCGAGCCGCAGTTCATGCACTTGTAGCAGGTGCCGTTGCGCACCATGATCGAGCCGCAGTCGTGACAGCTGGGCGCATCCTGCTGATAGAGGAACGCCACCCTGGGTGACCCGGCGGCGGCAGCGTCCGCCAGCTCTTCCGGCGGCGATTCATCCCGCAGCACGACGCCGGCCGCCTGCTGGTCCGCGCGGTTGAGGAACTTCGAAGCCAGCCAGCGGAAGATGTAGTCCATCATCGACTTGGCGATCGGAATCTCGGGGTTGTTGGTGAACCCCGACGGCTCGAAGCGGGTGTGGGTGAACTTGTCGACCAGGGTCGGCAGCGGCACGCCGTACTGCAGGGCGATGGAAACCGCCGTGGCAAAGGCATCCATGAGGCCGGAGATCGTCGAGCCTTCCTTGGCCATGACGAGGAAGATCTCGCCCGGCTGACCGTCTTCGTACAGCCCGACCGTCAGGTAGCCCTCGTGGCCGTTGATGGAGAACTTGTGGGTCAGCGCCTGGCGCTCGTCGGGCAGCTTGCGCCGACGCGCCGCGCGGTCCGGGTCATCGACCGTCTTCACGTCGTTGCCCCGGCGCGTCGACAGCGGCTGGCTCCGCTTGCAGTTGTCGCGGTAGACCGCCACCGCCTTGAGACCCATCTTCCAGCCCTTGATGTAGGCGTCGCGGATCTCCTCGGCGGTCGAATCCTCGGGCATGTTGATCGTCTTGGAGATGGCGCCCGAAACAAACGGCTGCACCGCGCCGAGCATCTTCAGATGGCCCATGTGGTGGATCGAGCGCGAGCCGCTGGCCGGCTTGAAGGCGCAGTCGAAGACCGGCAGATGCTCTTCCTCGAGATGCGGGGCACCCTCGATCGTATCGTGCTCGTCGATGTGCTCGACGATCGCCTGGATCTCGGCCTTTTCGTAACCCAACCGTTTCAGGGCCACCGGCACGGTGTTGTTGACGATCTTGATCATGCCGCCGCCGACCAGCTTCTTGTACTTGACCAGGGCGATGTCCGGCTCGATGCCGGTGGTGTCGCAGTCCATCATGAACGCGATGGTGCCAGTCGGCGCGATGACCGAGATCTGGCTGTTGCGAAGACCGTGCTTCTCGCCTTCCTCGACGACCGTCTGCCAGCTCTTCTTGGCCGCCTGCAGCAGCTCGAGCGGCACGTGAGCCGGGTCCATCTGCTTCAGGGCATCCCGATGCTTGCGCATCACCCGAAGCATCGGCTCGCGGTTGGCCTCATAGCCGGCGAACGGGCCCTCGACCTCGGCGATGCGCGCCGACTGGGCGTAGGAAGCGCCGGACATCAGGGCGGTCAGCGCGCCGGCATAGTCCCGACCGGCGTCCGAGTCGTACGGCAGGCCCCGCGCCATGAGCAGCGCACCGAGGTTGGCGAAGCCGATGCCCAGGGGGCGGTACGCTTGCGAGTTCTCGTCGATCGCCGGCGTCGGATAGCTGGCGTTGCCGACGATGATCTCCTGCGCCGAGATGGTCACCCCGCAAGCGTGCTGGAAGCCCTCGGCGTCGAAGCGCTCGGTCTCCGGGTCGTAGTAGGACATCAGGTTGAGCGACGCCAGATTGCAGGCGGTGTTGTCGAGGAACATGTACTCGCTGCAGGGATTGCTGGCGTTGATCGGCGCCGTCTCGGGGCAGGTGTGCCAGTCGTTGATGATGGTGTCGAACTGCATCCCCGGATCGCCACACAGCCAGGTGGACCGGGCGATGCGGTCCATCAGGTCGCGCGCCCTCAAGGTGTCGATGGGCCGACCGTCGGTCACCGCCTTGGTCTGCCATTCGCCGTCGTCGACCACCGCTCGCATGAAGTCGTCCGTGGCCCGCACGGAGTGGTTGGCGTTCTGGTAGAAGACCGAATCGTAGGCGCCGCCCTGGACGTTGAAGCCACCGTCGTAGCCGGCGTCGATCAGCGCCCAGGCCTTCTTCTCCTCGGCCTCCTTGCAGTCGATGAACTCGACGATATCCGGGTGGTCGGCGTTGAGGATCACCATCTTCGCCGCCCGCCGGGTCTTGCCGCCGCTCTTGATCACCCCGGCGAAGGCGTCGAAGCCCTTCATGAACGAGACCGGCCCGGAGGCCGTGCCGCCGCCCGAAAGCTCCTCCTTGGACGAACGGATGGTCGACAGGTTGCTGCCGGTCCCCGAGCCGTACTTGAACAGCATCCCCTCGGTGCGCACCAGCTCGAGGATCGACGGCATGGTGTCTTCCACCGAGTTGATGAAGCAGGCCGAGCACTGGGGGTGGGGCTCGATGCCGACGTTGAACCACACCGGCGAGTTGAAGCACGCCATCTGGTGGAGCAGGATGTGTTCGAGCTCGCGGTGGAAGGTCTCGCGGTCCTCGGGGTCGGCGAAGTAGCCGTCGTCGGCGCCCCAGCCGGCGATGGCGTCGGCCACCCGGCCGATCAGCTGCCGGACGCTCGTCTCCCTCTCCGGAACGCCGGACCGCCCGCCGGCATCCATCCCACCGCGGAAGTACTTGCTGACCACCACGTTGGTGGCGGTCTGCGACCAGGACTTCGGGACCTCGACGGCGCGCTGCTCGAAGATCGTCTGCCCCCGGCGGTCGGTGATCACCGCGTCGCGGTGCTCCCAGTCGACGGCATCGAAGGGGTCGACCCCCGGCCGGGTGTAGCGGCGGCGGAACCGGAGGCCGGAAGCTGTGGTGCTCTTCTGAGTTGCGATCTTCTCCGTGGCGCTCTCCGGCGCCACCTTGAGGACGAGTTGGGGAGGGGGATCCGCCGGCGCGTCGTCGCGCTCGGCGAGGAGTTCAGACTGCATGCTCGCCTCCAGGCATCGGATGGTGATTTGCTGTAGGTTTTTTGACCGAGAAGACTGTCTGACGTA
>CALZJC010000274.1:0-5293 GCA_945787525.1 Thermoanaerobaculia bacterium
GGCGGCGGCGGCCAGGAGCGCCGGGATCTCGTGGTCGTTGAGCGCCGGCATGACCGGCGCCACCAGGGCGCCCACTGGGATACCCCGCTCGGCCAGCCGTGAGATGGTCTCGAGCCGCGCCGGCGGCGCCGAGCAGCGCGGCTCGAGGCGTCGGGCCAGCTCGACGTCGAGGGTGGTCAGGCTGATCCACACCACCACCGCGTCGTGGCGCGCCAGCTCGGCCAGCAGGTCGGCGTCGCGGGCCACCAGCGCGTTCTTGGTCACCAGCGCCACCGGGTTGCGGCAGCGCGCCAGGACCTCGAGACAGCGGCGGGTGATGCCCAGCCGGCGCTCGATCGGCTGGTAGGGATCGGTGACGCCGCTCAAACCCAGCACCTGCGGCCGCCAGCCGGGGGCGGCCAGCTCGCGCTCGAGCAGCTCGGCGGCGTCCTCCTTGACCATGATCCGGGTCTCGAAGTCGAGCCCGGCCGAAAAGCCCAGGTACTCGTGGGTCGGCCGGGCGTAGCAGTAGGCGCAGCCGTGCTCGCAGCCCCGGTAGGGATTGACGGAGGCGTCGAAGCCGACGTCGGGGCTCTCGTTGCGGGCGATGACGGTGCGGCTGGCGTCGCGCAGGAACCGGGTGGGGACCTTCGACGGCGTCGGCTCCAGCGACTCGATCTCGAGCCGCTCGAATCGGCTCGCCGGATTCAGGGGGGCGCCGCGGCCGCGGGGAGTACGATCCATGGCGCGGCGAGTCTACGGAAAAGCGGTTGGTGCGTCGCGCAGCCGCCAGCCACCGAAGAGCGGAGGCGGGATACTCTTCGCTCATCCGCACCCTCCGGCGCGCGGAACGAGTCCCATGGAAGACGACAGGCAGTCCGCGACGAGAATCAAGCCCGTGCCCGGGGTTACCTGGCGCTCACATCTCGGCTGTGGTGCCCTGTTCGGGTTCTTCGCCGGCTTCCTCGGCGCGTTGAAAGAAGTCGATGCAAAGGGGTTTCTCGGCCCGGTGCTGGTTGGTGTCGTCACGGCAGTTCTCGCCGGGGGCCTGGCGGCGCTCCTGGGAAACCGTTTCTGGCTCCGCTGAGGGGCCGAGGCCGGTCTGTGATCCAGAGGCCCGAATCCACCGGCGCTCCGGCGGCGAAGGGACCTATGCAGGGAAAAACCGTGAACCTCGAGACTCAACCCCCGGTCTTCGTGACCGGCGCCACCGGCTACATAGGCGGCAGACTGGTGCCGCGCTTGCTCCAGTCCGGCTACCGGGTGCGCTGTCTGGCGCGCGACCCGCGCAAGCTCGAGAGTCGTTCGTGGACCGGCCATCCCGGGGTGGAGATCGTCAGCGGCGACGTCGGCGACGTCGACAGATTGACCGAGGCCATGAGGGGTTGCGGTGCGGCCTACTACCTGGTGCACTCGATGATCGCCGCCGGCGCGAGCTACGCCGCTCGCGACCGCGAGCTGGCGGGCAACTTCGCCGCCGCCGCCGCCGCCGCCGCTTGCCCGCGGATCCTCTACCTGGGCGGTCTCGGCGAGACCGGCGCCGGTCTGAGCGAGCATCTGGACTCCCGCCGCGAGGTCGAGGAGGCGCTGGCCGAGGGTCCGGTGCCGGTCACCGTGCTGCGCGCCGCGATGATCATCGGCTCGGGCTCGGCGTCTTTCGAGATCCTGCGTTATCTGGTCGAGCGGCTGCCGATCATGATCACGCCGCGCTGGGTCTCGACGGAGTGCCAGCCAATCGGGGTTCGCAACGTGCTCCACTACCTGGTCGAGGCGCTGGAGACCCCTGAGACCGCCGGCCGAACGCTGGACATCGGCGGACCCGAGATCGTCACCTATCTGCAGCTGATGCAGATCTACGCCGAGGCGGCCGGTCTGCGCCAGCGGATCATCGTGCCGGTGCCGGTGCTGACACCGCGGCTCTCTTCGCTCTGGATCCATCTCGTGACGCCGCTCGACTCCCATATCGCCCGGCCGCTCGCCGAGGGGCTGCGCAACCGGGTGGTCTGCCGCGATGACGCGGCGGCGCGGCTCATGCCGCAGGAGCTGCTCAGCACCCGCCAGGCGATCGACGCGGCCCTCGGCATGGATCACCCCGAGACCTTCTGGAGCGACGCCGGCACCATCCCCGGAGACCCCGACTGGGCGGGCGGCACCAGCTACGTGCACCGCGAAGAGACCGAGGTCGACGCGCCGCCCGCCGAGGCGTTCCGCGCCGTGGTGCGCATCGGCGGCAAGAACGGCTGGTACGGCGTCGACTCGCTGTGGCGCCTGCGCGGCTGGATCGACCAGCTCCTCGGCGGCCCGGGGCTGCGGCGCGGCCGCCGCGACGCCGACAGCGTGCGCTACGGCGACGCCCTGGACTTCTGGCGCGTGACCGGCATCGAGGAGGGCCGCTCGCTCAAGCTGCGGGCGGAGATGATCGTACCCGGCGAGGCGATCCTCGAGTTCGAGATCGAGCTGGACGAGGCCGACTCCGACCAGAGCCGCCTGGTGCAGACCGCCCGTTTTCTGCCGCGCGGACTGCTCGGCATCCTCTACTGGTACGCGGTCATGCCGCTGCACGGCGTGGTATTCCGGCGCATGCTGCAGGGCATCCGACGTGCAGCCGAGCGCGGCGCTGAGGAGTCACAAGAGGCACAGACGCCGGCGGCGGCCCCGGGAGTCGAACGATGAACAAGGTCCTGGTCACCGGCGCCACCGGTTTCATCGGCTACGAGGTGGCCCGTCAGCTGGTCGCCGCCGGGATCGACACGCGGCTCATGGTGCGCCGGCCCGAGCGCGCGGCGCTGGTCCAGCCGCTCGGCGCCGAGCTGGTGAGCGCCGACCTCACCCGGCCGGCGAGCCTCGAGCGCGCCGTCGACGGCATCGACACCATCTTCCACCTCGGCGCGCGGGCGGCGTTCGAGCCCTATCGCAAGGTCCGACCGACGATCTTCGACGGCTCCGTGGCCCTCTTCGAGGCGGGCCACAAGGCCGGCATCGAGAGCTTCGTCTTCGCGTCGAGCCTTCTCGTCTACGGTGGCCAGTCGGAGCCGATCGATGGCGAAACGCCGGCGAGACCGCGGGTCGACTACGGCCGCGCCAAGCTCGAGGCCGAGACCGAGCTGTCGCGCCTGGCGGAAGAGGCCGACATCCGCTTCGCGGCCGTCCGCCTGCCGCACGTCTACGGCGCCCGTGACCTGCTCTTCGAGCGGCTGCACGGCGGCCTCGTAGCGATGGCCGGCGGAGGCCACAACCGCTATACCCATCTCCATGTCGAGGACGCGGCCCGCCTGCTCATTGCGGTGGCCCGCGCCGGCTGGACCGGCATCTCGCCCGTGGGCGACGACCTGCCCGCCGACTGGCGCGAGTTCTTCGCCGTCCTGGCGACCCATTACCCACGCTTCCGGACCCTCTACCTACCGGCCTGGCTGGCGCGGCTGGGGACCGAGCTGCTGCGGCCGCTCAACGCCTTGAGAAGTCGTCCCAGCCTCTACACGCCAGACACCGTGACCGGCTGGAATCTGGAGCTGGCGGTCGAGCCCGGCGTTCTCTGGCGGGAGCTGGGCCTGCGACCGGCCTACCCGACGATCCACGAGGGCCTGCCGGCGGCACTCGACGACTGCGTGGCGTTCCGCTGGCATCACCCGCTGTCGGACCGCGCCAGTTACTGATGGGCTGCGGGCCGGACCGGCCGGCCACGGCCAGGGCCCAGGAGTCGGGGACGGAAGCCAGCCGGACCGCGTCTGGAAGCCTCCCGGAGCCGGCCCCGCGATGAGACGCTTCCGGCGCGCGCTGGAGCGGCGCAACTCCTCCCCCCGAGGCCGCCGTTGGCTCTACGTTCCGTACGACCAGCTGAGCGACCGGATCGGGCCGCTTGATGAGATCGAACCGTCCGAAGCCGGCATCGTCCTGATCGAGAGCCCCTGGAAGGCGGCGCGGCGGCCCTACCACAAGCAGAAGCTGGCCCTGGTGCTGGCCAACCAGCGACAATTCGCCCTCGAACAGGCGGAGCGCGGCGTGGCCGTGCGCTACGTCGTCCACGACGGGCCCTACAGTGACGCCCTCGGGAAGCTTGACACCGAGCTGGGGCCGATCGTGGTCATGGAGCCGGCCTAGCGGGAGCTGCGTGTCGACCTGGCGCCGTTGGTCGCAGAGGGGCTGCTGCGAGTCGTGGATCACGCCGGCTGGCTGACGAACGCCGAGCAGTTCCGCGACGCCGTAGGCGCGGAGCCGCCGTGGCGGATGGACAGCTTCTACCGCAGGGTGCGGCAGGCGACCGGCCTGCTGATGGAGGACGGCAGGCCGGTCGGCGGCAAGTACAGCTTCGACGTCGAGAACCGCAAGCGCTGGCCCGGCGAGCCGTCGGCGCCTGAGCCGCCGCGGTTCCGGCCCGACGCGATCACCCGCGAGGTGGCCGAGCTGATCGAAGAGCGGTTCGGCCGCCATCCCGGTCAGCTGGAGCTGGAGACGCTGCCGGCAACCGCCGCCAACGCCCGCCGACTCTGGCGCTGGGCCAAGCGCGAGTGCCTGGAGCACTTCGGCCCCTACGAAGACGCCATGTCGACCGCCTCGAGCGGCCTCTTCCACACCCGGATCTCACCGCTCCTCAACCTCCATCGGCTGCTGCCGCGGCAGGTCGTCGCGGAGGTGGCGGCGTCGGACGCGCGGCTCGCCAGCCGCGAGGGCTTCGTGCGGCAGGTCCTGGGCTGGCGCGAGTTCGTGCGCCACGTGCACCGCGAGACCGACGGCTTCCGCCGCCTGCCGGGTCGCCGGCCACCGCCGGTGCGGGAGCAGCCCGGCGACGGCGGCTGGGAGCGCTGGTCGGGCGAGTCGTGGCAGCGCTCGGAGGAGGACACCGTCGCAGCCCCGGCCGGCGAGGCCAGGCTCGGCGGCGACCCGGGCGCTCTTCCCGACGGCGGCGCCGCCCCCTCGCACCTCGGCGCCCGCGCCGCCCTGCCGCCGGCGTTCTGGGGCGTACCCTCGGGCCTCGCCTGCCTGGACACGGTCGTCGCCGACGTCTGGCGCGAGGGCTACAGCCACCACATCACCCGCCTGATGGTCCTCGCCAACATCGCCGCCCTGCTGGATGTCTCGCCGCGCCAGCTCACCGACTGGTTCTGGGCCGCCTACGTCGACGCCTATGACTGGGTGGTCGAGCCCAACGTCCTCGGCATGGGCAGCTTCGCCCTGGGCGAGCTGATGACCACCAAGCCGTACGTCTCCGGCGCCGCCTACATCCACAGGATGAGCGACTACTGCGCCGGCTGCCGCTTCGACCCGGGCAAGGACTGCCCGCTGCGGCGGCTCTACTGGGCGTTTCTCGGCCGCCACC
>CALZJC010000274.1:5321-6018 GCA_945787525.1 Thermoanaerobaculia bacterium
TGGCCGGCAACCCGCGGCTCAACATGCCGCTGGCCGGCCTCGGCAAACGCTCCGAGGAGCAGCGGCGCGGCGATACGCGGACCTTCCGGAGCGTGCGTCGCGCCCTCGGTGAGGGCCGCGAGCTGACCCCGGAGCCGCCCGCCTCGGACGCATAGCCACCGTCGACTGGCTCACTCGGTGAAGTCGGCCCCTCTTCTTGGCCCTCGCGGCACCCGGGTGCCGCGCAACTGCTTGCCGGAGGGCTCGAGGGATGCAACAATCCGCCGCATCGCTGGCCCTATACCAAGGAGGTTCGGATGCGCGATCTCTCTCGTTGTCCTGTTCGAGTCGCTGCGATCGCTGCTCTCGTCTGCATGCTGGCCGCGGCCGGCATGGCCACAGCGCAGCTCGACAAAGCGAGCCTGTACGCCGGCGATCCGGCCCTGGCCAAGGTCTCGAGCCATCTGCTCCGCGCCCGGGCCCTCGCCGACGACGACCAGTCGGCCGCCCAGATCGCCGCCGCCGTGCCCAGCCTGCGGCTGCGCGCCGGTCTGCCGGAGGTGGAGATCCGTCTCGAGCGACTGACGCCGGAGCTTGTCCAGGAGCTACGGGACCGCGGCCTGCTCGTCGACAGCTTTCATCTCGGCTACGCCCGCGCCTACGGCCGGCTCGACCCGGCGGCCCTCGACGAGATCGCCGCCCTGGCCGAGGTGGTGAC
>CALZJC010000275.1 GCA_945787525.1 Thermoanaerobaculia bacterium
CATCGACGATGTGCCGGTGGTGGCGTACACGCTGTGGTCGCCAGAGGTGAGCGCTCTGCAGCTAAGGCAGCTGGCGCTGGAGCTCGATACCGAGCTCAGCCGGCATCCGCGGGTAGCCCAGACCTGGGTCATTGGCGGCCGCCGCCGGGCGGTCGAGATCCGTCTCGACCGCGAGCGACTGGCCTCGCACCGGGTCTCGCTGCTACAGGTCCACCAGGCGCTGGCCGGAGTGAATTGGCGCTTGCCGGCTGGCAGCTTTGCCAGCGCCGACGTCCAGACTACGGTCGAGGTGGACAGCCTGTTCCGTACCGCGGACGAGGTGGCGGCGACGGTGGTGGGGGTGTACGGCGGCCGACCGGTGCATCTGCGCGATGTGGCGACGGTGGCGGACGGCGCCGGCGAGGCGTCGGAGTACGTCTGGATGCTCGCCGGCGCGGCGGCGGCGGAGAAGAACCTGCCGGCGCGGCTCGAGACGCCGGCGGTGACCCTGGCGGTGGCCAAGAAGCCGGGCACCAACGCCGTCGAGCTGGTGACCGAGTTGAACCGGCGGCTCGACACGCTACGCGGTGGCCTGATCCCCGACAACGTCGGCGTGACCACCACACGTGACTACGGCTCCACCGCCGACGAGAAATCCTCCGAGCTGATCAAGCACCTGTGGATCGCCACTCTGGCGGTGGTGGCGCTGATGGCTCTTGCCCTGGGCCGGCGTGAGGCCGTTGTGGTTCTGGTGGCCGTACCGGCGACTCTGGCGCTGACCATGGCCGCCTCGTACCTGTTCGGCTACACGCTCAACCGGGTGACCCTCTTTGCGCTGATCTTCGCCATCGGCATCCTGGTGGACGACGCCATCGTCGTGGTCGAGAACATCCACCGGCACTACAAGCTGGGCTGGGCCGATCCGCGCCAGGCCACGGTCTACGCCACCGACGAGGTGGGCAACCCGACGATCCTGGCGACCTTCACGGTGATCGGCGCGCTGCTGCCGCTGGCCTTCGTGTCGGGCCTGATGGGTCCGTACATGCGGCCGATTCCGATCAACGCGTCAGCGGCGATGCTGTTCTCGCTGGTCGTGGCTTTCGTCGTCTCTCCCTGGCTGACCTATCGTCTGTTCCGCCGCCAGGCCGAGAAGATGGCCGAGGGTCCCGCCGACCCCAGCGCCGAAACCCGGCGGGAGACGCGCTTCCTGGGCGTCTACGCCCGCCTCTTCCGTCCTTTGCTGGCCAAGGCCTGGCGCCGCTGGACGCTGCTCGGCGCGGTGGCGATGCTGCTCGTGCTCTCGGTGGGGCTCTTCGCCATGCGGCTGGTGACCGTCAAGATGCTGCCGTACGACAACAAGAGCGAGCTGCAGGTGGTGATCGACATGCCCGAGGGCAGCACCCTGGAGCAGACGGCTGGCGTGGCGCGTTCACTGGCCGAGCGGGCTCGCCAGCTGCCGGAGGTGACCGACATCCAGGTCTACGTCGGCACCTCGGCGCCGTTCAACTTCAACGGGCTGGTGCGGCACTACTTCCTGCGCCGCGGTCCCGAAGTGGCCGACCTGCAGGTCAACCTGCAGTCCAAGCACCGCCGCGAGCGGGCCAGCCATCCGTTCGCCAAGGAGCTGCGCGAGGCGCTGGCGCCGGTGGCGGCCGGCAGCGGCGCCAACGTCAAGGTGACCGAGGTACCGCCGGGACCGCCGGTCCTGTCGACCATGGTGGCCGAGGTCTACGGTCCGGAGCTCGAGGGGCGGATCGAGCTGGCGCGGCAGGTGCGCGAGGTCTTCGAGTCCACTCCCGGCATCGTCGACGTGGACTGGTGGGTCGAGGAGACCGGGCCACGACTCGACATCGAGGTGGACCGGCAGAAGGCCGCTCGCGCCGGCGTCACACCCGAGGCGGTGGTGCGCACCCTGCGGGTGGCCCTGGCCGGCGCCGAGGCGGGGCTGCTGCACGACGAGCGGGCGCGCGAGCCGGTTCCGTTGGTCCTGCGGCTGGAGCGGGCACAGCGGTCGGGCGCCGACGGCCTGATGGCGATCCAGCTGCACGGCGCCGAGGGGCGCCTGGTGCCGATCCGCGAGCTGGTGCGGCCGCGGCCCGCGGCGCGCGAGCGCTTCATCTACCACAAGAACCTGCAGCCGGTCTCCTACGTCGTAGCCGAGGTTGCCGGAGGGGAGGAGTCGCCGGTCTACGGCATCCTCGACATGGGCGACCAGTTGGCCGAGCTGACCGACCCGACCGGCCGGCCGCTCGAGATCCTCTTCACGGCCATGCCGCGCGACACTTCCGGCTACGCCATGAAGTGGGACGGCGAGTGGCAGATCACCTACGAGGTCTTTCGCGACATGGGGCTGGCGTTCGCCGTCGTGCTGGTGCTGATCTACGTCCTGGTGGTCGGCTGGTTCCGCAGCTTCGTCACCCCGTTGATCATCATGGCGCCGATCCCGTTGACCCTGATCGGCATCCTGCCGGCCCACGCGGCGGGCGGCGTCTTCTTCACCGCCACCTCGATGATCGGCTTCATCGCGCTGGCGGGGATCATCGTCCGCAACTCGATCCTGCTGGTGGACTTCATCAACCTGGAGCTCAAGGCCGGCGAGCCGCTGGAGGAGGCGGTGATCAAGGCGGGCGTGGTGCGTTTCCGGCCCATCGCGCTGACCGCCGCCGCGCTGGTGGTGGGTGGAATCGTGATCCTGCTCGATCCGATCTTCCAGGGACTGGCGGTCGCCCTGATCTCGGGTGTGGTCGTGGCTACCGCCCTGACCCTGGTGGTGATCCCCCTGCTCTATTTCATGTACGTCAAGACCGTCGGCCGCGCGGCGGTCGTGGGCGAGGAGGAGTAGGTAGCGTTATGAGAATGCTGATGATCATCATCGACGAGGCCAAGAGGGAGGAGTTGGAGGTCTTTCTCAACCGCTCCGGAGTGCAGGGATACACCGAGCTTTCGCATGCCGCCGGGATGGGCGAGAGCGGGCCGCGGCTCGGCTCTCGGGCCTTTCCCAGGACGTCGGCGGTGGTTTTCTCGGTGCTGGACGAGGCGGCGCTCGAGCGGCTCACCACGGGTATCGACGAGTTCTGCGCCACCTGTGGGGAGAAGCTCAGGATGGTGGCCTGGGACGCCGAGGTGATTCGGTAGCCTGTTCCTCCGGGCCTCGTCTGCGGGCCGGCCTCCGGGAGGGCCCGGCGTGAAGGGCCGGGCTTCGCCTCCAGGCCACCCCGTCGCTCCGCTAGCTGCCTCAATGCTCCGCTCTCGGGGTGGCCGTTCCGGCTGCGCCCTCCGGTAGGTGAGGCCGGTGAGAATGGCAGGCTAGAAGAGCCGGTCTATGCGGCCCAGCTCGGCGGCCCGGCCGGCGACTTGTGAGCAGGCGCGGACGCCTTCGATCAAGTGGGCGAAGCGGGGATCCCGGGTGTGGCCCCGGCGGTAGCGGGCGTAGATCTGCTGCACGATGACGGCGATCTTGAACAGTCCGTATACGTAGTAGTAGGTCGGGTCGGCCAGGTCGCGGCCGCTGGCGGCGGTGTAGCGCTCGACCAGCTCGGCGCGGTTCGGGTTGCCCGGCAGGAGCGTCGGGCTCAACGCCAGCTGTCGCAGCTCCGGCGGATCCTCCGGGTCCACCCAGTAGCCCAGGCTGGTGCCCAGGTCCATCAGCGGATCGCCCAGAGTGGCCATCTCCCAATCGAGGACGGCGATCACCCGCGTCACGTCGTCCGGGTCGAGGACCAGGTTGTCGTACTTGAAGTCGTTGTGGATCAAGGCCGCACCGCTCTCCGGTGGGGCCTGGGCATCCAGCCAAGCGGCCACGCTGGTCATCTCCGGGATGTCGTCGGTGCGGGCCTTCTCGTAGCGGCCGGCCCAGCCGTCCACCTGGCGGCGCACGTAGCCGTCGGGCCGGCCCAGGTCGCCCAGACCGGCGGCCTCGAAGTCGACGGCGTGCAGCTCGGCCATCGTTTCGACAAAGGCGCCGGCGATCGCCGCCATGCGCTCGGGCGGTGGGTGCATGGCGGCCGGCATCTCGGGTCGCAGGATGACGCCCTCCAACCGCTCCATGACATAGAACGGCGCGCCCAGGACTCCGGGGTCGTCACAGAAGGCGAGCGGCTGCGGCGCCTTGTCGTAGACCCCGCTCAGCCGCGACAGGATCCTGTGCTCGCGCCCCATGTCGTGCGCCGACTTGATGTCGGCCCCCATGGGCGGCCGGCGCAGGACCAGCTCACGCGATCCGGCCCGGAGCAGGTAGGTGAGGTTGGAAAAGCCGCGCGGGAACTGTTCGATCTCGACAGGACCCTCGAGCTCGGGCAGCTGTTTCTGCAGAAAGGAGGTCAGCCGCGCGACGTCCAGCTCCTCACCGTCTCTGACTACGCCGGGGCGATCGATCCACTCGGAGCCCATGCCGGCAAGCTACCATTTGGGCTGGGTCTCGCGACGGTCGCTGCGACGACGGCCGAGAAGCCCGGGCCAGGGCGCTACGCCGGGAGGTGAGTGGTGGATTTCGAGCTATCCGAGAAGATCGAGACCGTACTCGGCATGATCGACGGCTTCATGCGCGAGGAGGTGCTGCCGCTGGAGCGCTACTTTCTCGCCGAGCCGTTCTCCGAGCTGATGCCCCGGATCGAGGAGAAGCGCCGGGCCGTGAAGCAGATGGGGCTCTGGGCGCCGAACCACCCCGAGGAGCACGGCGGCCTGGGTCTGGGTCTGGTGGATCACGGCCTGGTCTCGGAAGCTCTGGGCGTCTCGCCGCTGGGGCATTTCATCTTCGGCTGCCATGCCCCCGACGCCGGCAACATCGAGATCCTCCACCAGCACGGCAGCGACGAGCAGAAGCGGCGTTGGCTCGGGCCGCTGGTGGCCGGCGAGCTCCGCAGCTGCTTCTCGATGACCGAGCCCGAGATGCCGGGCTCGAACCCGGTGATGATGGAGACCACCGCCGTCGTCGACGGCGACGACTACGTCATCGACGGCCAGAAGTGGTACACGACCGCCGCCGACGGGGCCGCCCTGGCGGTGGTCATGGCGGTGACCGACCCGGAGGCGCCGCCGCACCGCCGGGCCAGCATGATCCTGGTGCCTACCGACACCCCGGGCTTCGACCTGGTGCGCAACCTCAACGTCATGGGACACGCCGGTGAGGGTGTCTTCAGCCACGCCGAGATCCTCTACCACTCGTGCCGGGTGCCGCGGTCCAACCTTCTGGGTGCCGAGGGCGCGGGCTTCGTCATCGCCCAGGAGCGTTTGGGCCCGGGCCGGATCCATCACTGCATGCGCTGGCTGGGCATCTGCAAGCGCGCGCTCGACCTGATGTGCGTGCGCTGGCTGGGCATCTGCAAGCGCGCGCTCGACCTGATGTGCGCCCGCGCCGCCGAGCGCACCATCGCCCCGGGGGTGAAGCTGGCCGACCGCGAGATCGTCCAGGCCTGGATAGGCGAGTGCGCCGCCCGCATCGCCGCCGCCCGCGCCCTGACGCTGCAGACCGCCTGGCGGATCGAGCGCCACGGCTGGAAGGAGGCCCGTCAGGAGATCTCGGCGATCAAGTTCCTGGTCGCCGATGTGATGCTCGAGGTGGTGGACCGGGCGCTCCAGGTGCACGGAGGGCTGGGCATGACCGACGACACCATCCTCGCCTGGTTCTACCGCCACGAGCGGGCCGCTCGCATCTACGACGGGCCCGACGAGGTGCACAAGCTGTCGCTGGCGCGGCAGCTCTTGAAGCGGTATCGGAGGTGACGACCGGCTTCCCGCCGGAACTAGTTGCCGCCGCGGTTGATGAGCTCCGGATCGAGCGTCCAGGGTCCGCCCGAGCTGGCGGTGATCTCGATCTTGAAGTAGTGGCAGTCCTGCTGCCCGGCTCCCAGGGTCTCGGCATCCTCGATCTTGAGCACCGAGCGGTCGCTCGGTTCCGCCTCCAGGGCAGTCACGGTGAAGTCGGCGTAGCTCTCACTGCCGTCGGACTTCCAGGTGCCCTGGAGCTGGGTTTCGGCCTCGTCCGCATAGAACCAGACCGTGGTGATTGCGGCGCCCGTGGGGAAGCTCTTCTGTACGTGAACCTCGATCCAGTCGCCCGACCACAGGTCGGTGGCGCCGGGACTCTGGGGAGTCCACGCGGCGGTGCCGTTCACGTCGGTTACGTTCATGTCTTTCCGTTTCTGTCCCATCTCGTTTCTCCTCTGTTTGTCGGGTGGTTGTACGATTCCGGGTGCCCTGAGTGGCCGGCAGTGCCGACCGCGACCGGTTCCGGCCAGACACCCTTCTGCCGGCTCAACAAGACGAAGTCGGGTGCGGCGTATCCCTGCGCGATGAGCGACGCGATCACCGGCGTCGCCTCATCTTGGCGGCCGAGATGAAGCAGCGCCCGGGCCCAGGCCTCGAGCACCAGATGGTTGGAGGCGCCGCGAGCCATCGGCTCGATCGCGTCGAGAGCTCCCTGCCATGCGATTCTCGCCTCGGGCCCCTTGCCGCGGCGGGCCTGGACCTGGCCGAGAAGCGAACGGCCGAGGCTCAGGTATCTGTGTGCCAGCCAGCGGTCTGAGTCCTCACCGGCGAGAGGCTCGAGA
>CALZJC010000276.1 GCA_945787525.1 Thermoanaerobaculia bacterium
CGAGCGGGCGATCAACCTCAGCGAAGTCGAGTTGGACCGGGGCAAGGCCGGCTTCAGCCGGCTCATCGGTAGGCCACGCCGGGTGCGACCACGGCGAGCCCGGCCGCGCCGGCCACGGGCGAGCGAGACGGCCATCGAAGCACCGTTTCGGCTTATCCTGTCGCCAAGCGACCTCGGGGGATTCGCCCACGCCACGAGCCCGCGGGCGATCGCGCCACACCCCGATCGGGCCGACGACCCGGAACGGATCGAGCTCTGGCACAGCCGCCTGGGTGTCCGCAGTGTCGATCGGGATGGCGTGGTCGAGATCGACGAGGCCAAGAGCCCGCAGAAGGTCGTGCGGGCCATCTGGGCTCGCGACGATGACGTCCCGAAGCCGGCCTCGATAGTGCCTCTCGTCTCGCTGCTCGAGAAGCACCGCTTGTCGATTGTGCGTCAGAGCGCCGACCCACAGCTCGCACCACCCCAACCGGTCGACGTGGAGCGCCTCTACCTGACCGCGCTCGGCGCCTGGCTGGAGCTCCACGGAGTCTGGAATCCCACACCCTACGCCACCGCGGGCCTCGACAGCCTGGTGTCCTGGGACCACGAAGCGACGAGTGGACGCGACAACTACGTAAGGACCGAGGAACCGTACTACCTGTTTCCGTTCGGACATAGCTGCAACCTGGTCACCATCACCGAGCGCAAGATCAAAGAAGCTGCCAAGCCCGAGGCGCGGCTCTACCAACGCAAGTTCATCACCGTGCAACAACCTGTCCGCTCGTTCAATGACCGCACGATGCCTTTTCGGCAGGTCCGGTTGCGGCCGCTGGTCACCCCCGACCTCGACTTCCAGGGAGACCCGCCTACCTCCATCGCCGGCACTGTCCCGCCCCACGGAGAGAGCCTCTTCTGGCCGGAGATAGACGGCGACAAGTACCGGTTCGTTCTCGACTGCCTGGATCACGACGGACGGCGAGTGGTCGTGCGCACGCCACTGCTCGCCGTCAACGCAAAGCTCGGTAACGCCCAGGAGAAGGCCGACATCGTCGACGCCTACGAGGTCGCTACCGAGACTCCGATTGCGGGCAACGGCCAGTCGGTCGCCATGGCAACCAGCACCGTTCCCGGCGACACCGCCTACGAGGCGGTCACATTGCGCTTCATCGGCGACCCCGGCGATCGTGGCGCGCAGACCTCGACGCCCCACCTCGACGACGCCGATATCGTGGTTCCGGCGATGCGGCACCTCGCCCCTAGCGCCAAGCCGGTCACCGTCAAGTACGCCACGGCCTATCTCGACGATGGTTTCGCGGGCGACAACGAGGTTGGCCAGGTGCTGCTGAAGCTGGACCCTACGACCTTGGCCTCTATCTCCTTCGGTGGCGGTACCGACGACGCTGGCGGCTTCATCCAACCCGACCTGCCAGTGCGCGGACTGTCGCGGGCGATCGGCGTCGTCGGCGACATCGATTCCGTGGCCTCGGCCGAGTTCAAGCCGACGCTGTTCCTCAAAGATGTCTTCCCGAAGCTGTTCGGACTGTTCGAGCTCACCGACATCCTGGCGGTCGCCGGGCTGGACAAGGCGCCGTCGTTCATCACCGCCCAGCTCGACAAGATCGCCGCCCTGGTGGCCGATCTCGAGGAGCTGTCGAGGGCGATTGACAACGCCGTCGTCCGGCTGGGGGACGATGCGGCGAACGCACCCACCGCGCCGCTCCGGGCGCAGGCGGCCCAGGCCAAGGCGGCCATCGAGGCGGTCCAGAGCAGTTTCGCGAACCTGGTGCAGCAGTTCAACGCCGCCCTGGACAGCCTCATGGCGCTCGACAGCGTCAGCGACCTGCCCACCGTCACCGCGGCGGTGAGCGGCATCCTCAACAGCATCGCGGGTCTGGTGACCAGCCTCCAGACGACCGCCCGCACGCTGCCGCTGCCGCCGACGGCCAAGGCCGAGCTGGAGCGGCTCACCGGCGCGCTGTCGCCGCTGCTCGACGCGGGCGAGATCCTGAGCACGATCCAGGCGATCGCCGACTTCGTCAACGGCTTCGACCCGTCGGGCATGGCGGTCCGGGCGCGATTCGAATGGCGTCCGGAGCTGACCAACTTCCCCGATGTGATCGACGAAGACGATGCGCTCTTCTTCGTGCCGAAGGACGGGTTCCTGCTCTCGGTCGAGGCGCGGGCTTCGGGCAGCGACGGCGTCGGCGCAGACGTGCTCGCCGAGCTGCGCGATTTCGGGCTCAATCTCTTCCCCGGCGCGCCGCTGGTGAAGATCCGGTTCGACCGGCTGGCGTTCCGCGCCGCTTCGGGTCGGAAGTCCGAGGTCGACGTCGTCTTCACCGGGCTGGAGTGGCAGGGGATCCTCGGGTTCATCGCCAAGCTTCAAGAGCTGATTCCGTTCGACGGATTCTCCGATCCGCCCTATGTCGACGTCAGCCCCGAAGGCCTGACCGCCGGCTTCGACCTGGCTCTGCCGAACCTCTCGGTGGGTGTCTTCAGCCTCGAGAACATCAGCCTGGGGGCCGATGTCCGCGTGCCGTTCCTGGGCGACGCCCTGACCTTCGGGTTCAACTTCTGCACCCGGGAGAAACCTTTCCGCCTGACCTACATGGCGATCGGCGGCGGCGGCTTCGTCGGGCTCCGTCTGTCGCCGAAGGGCATGGTGCTGCTGGAGATGGCTTTCGAGCTCGGCGCCAGCCTGTCGATCAACCTCGGGGTCGCCTCGGGGTCGGTGTCCGTGATGATCGGCATCTACATGAAGCTCGAGAGCGAGGCGGGATCGCTGACCGGCTACTTCCGGATCCGCGGCGAAGTCGACGTGCTCGGGCTGATCTCCGCGTCGATCACCCTCGAGCTATCCCTGACCTACGAGTTCGACACCGGCAAGATGGTCGGCCGAGCCTCGATCGAGATCGAAGTCGAGGTGCTGTTCTTCTCGGCCACGGTGACGGTCAGCTGCGAGCGGCGTCTGGCCGGCTCCAACGGCGACCCGACTCTGTCGCAGATCCTGGGTCTTCCCGATGACGGCCTGCCGGTGGCCGCCACCCCGGCTGCCTGGTCGGACTACTGCAGTGCTTTCGCGGGGGCGTGACATGGCTACTGAATCTTTTCTCGTCGCAACCCTGCCCCGCACGGCCGATGCCGCCGAGAAGGTGCATCTTTCGCTGTTCATCACCCATCGGCTGATGCCCGATGGGCCAAAGGGCAAGCTGGGCGACTTTCCGCACGTCACGAACTGGACCGACCGGCTGCCCGAAGCTCGAATCGAGTTGACCGGCCGATCCAGCGGCGGCGCCCTCGTCCAGATCCCGGCGACCGCCGATCTCGATCTCCTGCGACCGGACCTCTGGCCGCGCGTCTTCCCGGACTCTCTCGAGGTCCGCCCGTGGCAGACGCCCGACCCGACGAGTGTCGACTGGCGCACCTTCGCGGCGCACCGGATGCAGCAGCACGCGCTGCTCACCCATGCCGCGGCGGTCTTCTCGTCGCCGGTGGGCTCGCCGTCGGTGCGCGGCAACGCCCTGACCCGTCCGCTGCTGTCCGCCCTCGGACTGCGCCACTTCGAGCGCAAGCTGTCGGTGCAGATGCTCTTCGACGAGAAGTTCGATATCGATGGCATGGTTACCGGGTTGCTCGACGAGTACTCGGGCGAGGGCGTTCTTGGAAGGGGAATCGGTCCCGGCACGGAGGCGATGCAGGCCGAGCCGCTCCTGTTGCTGACCACCGACGCCCATCGGGCACGCCGCTTCTACCAGCGGCCCGAGGAACAACACCCCTACGAAGCCGTGCCGATCGACGGGGCCAAGCCGGTTCCGGTGGCCAGACCCAAGCCCGACTTCCACGAGCGCGCTTCGATGATCGGGGATCTGTCGCCGCTTCTGCGGCGGCTGGGCCTGGTGATCGACCTTCGTATCGACGACCTGAGCCTGTTGGCCGGCGTCGCGCAGATCTCGGCCACGATCGAGGTACCGGGTCTGGACAACCTGGTGAAGAACCAGCCCGCGACGGCGTGTGCGGTCGCCGGTAAGGACTTCTTCGCCACGTCGAGCAGTGGCGACTACAGCGGGCCGCTGCTGCGCCTGGGCGACGAAGAGCGCTTCCGGGTCCTCGATCTCGATCCCGACGCCGCGGCGCTCAAGCTCGAACAGTACGTACGCAACGTGCCCAGGCTCCTGGCCAGCGAGGCCAACGGCGATCCGGCCTCCTCGGCTCCGCCGACACTGCGCTCGACCGGCTTCGGCTTGGCGCGCGTCGATCGAGCCCAGGAGATTCACGGCCGCCTCCAGGGGGCGCCGGCGCGTGACGCCCAGGTCATGTCGGGCACCTCGCCGCCGATGAGGCTCGAGGATCTGGCGCGCGGCGTGCGGCTCGAAGTCTGGGACGACGTCTCCGGCGAGTGGCACTCGTTGCACCGCCGCCGCATCGACGTCGAGGTGGAAGGCGAGGGGCTGGTGCTCGACAACGTCGCCGACACCGGCTTCCTCCAGGGCGCCGCGCTGACCCGGCTCGACGGCCCGGACGGCGGCGTGCCGGGCACTCCGTACCACTCCCACGAGGTGCTCGCCGGCTGGGATGGCTGGTCGCTCGCCGCGCCGCGCCCAGGCAAGGTGGTGATCCACGATGAGGGCAAGGAGAAGCTCCAGGACGCCCCCGATCCCGATCCGGACCCGGTCAATCCCGTGGCGACCACCAGCAGGATCGAGCCGCTGACCCTGCCCTGGCTGCGCTACGGGCGCCGCTATGCCTTCCGGGCCTGGGCGGTCGATCTGGCCGGCAACAGCGCGCCGCACGAGGTCGCCGGACCGCCCGGAGGCAACGGTGGTCCGCTCAACGCCCCCGCCGACGCCGGCGGGCGGCCGCAGCGTCGCCGACCAGGCCGGGGAAAGGGCCGCGACCAACTAGACGTCACAGCCCGCAGGGTGGCCGAAGCGCGGTTGGCCGAGCTGCCTCTCGACGCGACCGCGTCACCCGATCGATCCGACAACGCGGGGTCGACGGTGCGCGAGGCCCTGCGCGCGCTGCATCCCCTGGTCGAGCCCGGTCCGCGCGACAAGGGCGGACCCGCCGGTTCCGACCTCACCACATTCGCCCCCACCGGCTTCGACGAGGTCGACGGCCTGGTGCGCGACCGCCTGGCTCAGCGGCGCGACCGGCGTCCCATCGAGGGACCGACCCGGCGCGAGCGCATCGAGACCAGCTTCAACGAGCAGATCGCCGGGCTCACCCGGCTGCTCGAGCGCACCGACGCGCAGACGAAACCGACCACCTATGCCAATGCTCTCTCCAGCGCAGAGCGCCGCGCTCTCCCATCCCGGGCTGGCATCTCTGGCGCCCTCGGTGATCTCGACACTCGCCGATCTGGTGACCACGCCTCGGCCGTTCCTGCGCTGGGATCCGGTAATCGAGCCGGTGGTTGTGCCCAGGTACCCGTACACCGAGGCCGAATCGCTGCTGACGCTGGTGATCCGCTCGGGCGTCGAGGGTCCGACGGGCGAGGACGGCCTGGAGCTCGAGATCGTGCCTCCCGAGGACTACAGCGCCGACATAGTGGCTGCGCATCCGACGCTCGACCTGAAGTGGCGTCGGGACTCGCAACGCCACATCGCGCCGCCGAAGAGCAGTCAGCTCGAAGCCGAGCTGCACGGGATGTTCGATGCGGCGATCGGTACGGCGTCCGAGGCCGCGGTGCGGACGGCCCTGGGTGTGGCGCTGCGCGAATCGGGGACCTTTCTCGACCCCACGGTCGCCGACCTGGCCAATCCCGGGGTCCGTCTGCCACAGCCGGGCATCGCGTTCCACTCCGGCCCCACCGCGGAGGCCCCGGCCGCGGCGACGCCGCAAGATCTCGATCGCGGCGATCCCCTCACCCCGGGCCAGTATGTCGTGCACGACACCGACGAGCTGGTAGTGCCGTATCTGCCCGACGCGCTGGCGACCGGGCTCTCGATGGTGTTCCCGGACGCCGGCAGCGGACATCACCTGTTCGGTCTCTTCGCCACCGAGGGCGTCAACCTGCGCTATCGCAGCGCCTGGCCCGAGCCAAAGCCGTACCGCATGGTCCTCGAATCCGGCGGGCTCGGCGGCAGAGTGGACGGTGGCGCCATCCGCTTCACCGTGCCCCCGGGGGAGCAGCTGCGGATGAACCTGTCTTCGTCGCTCGATCGGGCTGCGCTCGACCTGCTGGGCCTGTGGCGTTCGCTCCCCGCGGTGCTGCGCAACATCGACGTGATCGCCGAGGCGGCCGCTGATGGCTGGTTCTGGTGGCTCACGCCGTCGATCCAGGTGCGCCTGGTGCACGCGGTTCCGCGGCCCGTGGAAGCACCGCGGGCGACGATACTGCTGCCGTTCCGAGTGCCGGGCGACACGGCCGCGACGCTCGTCGGCGCCGTGGACCTGCACGGGCCGAGCACCGAGCGCATCGACGTCGAAGCGTCCTGGAGCGAGTGGGTGGACGACGTCACGAAACCGGAGCCGGAGCGCGTCGACGTCGTGGCCGCCGCGGCCCATACCACGGTGCGCTACGAAGAGGATCTGGTCCTCCTCGCCAGCGAGGACGACGAGGTGACGTTTCCCGACGGCAGTGTGTTCCAGGTGCACGGCGCGGTTCACCAGTTCGGCGACACCAAGCACCGGGACGTCGGCTATCGGATGCGGGCGACCACTCGGTATCGCGAGTATTTCGATCCGCGTGTGCTGCCGACCCCGGACGACGTGTCGGTGGTCGGTCCCGAGCGCGAGCTCGACGTGCCCAGCACCGCTCGACCGGCCAAGCCGATCGTGCACGACGTGCTGCCGCTCTTCCGCTGGTACGAGGAGACCGAGCCCGAGCAGCCGTTCGGGCTTCGCCGGACGCGCCGGACCGGACTGAGGTTGTACCTCGAGCGCCCGTGGTACTCGTCCGGCGACGGCGAGCTGCTGGGCATCGTGCTGGCGTTCGGCAGCGACGTGCCCACCAGAGACCACGTGAGCCAGTGGGGCTCCGACCCGGTGTTCTGGCAGCAGGGCCCGGAGTTCCGCTCTCTGCTGCCGCTGGTCGACTTCGCCCACCTCGTCGGCCTGGATGATCGACGTGAGAGCGGTCGGCCGGTCGGGCCTCCGGCCCTGCAGAGGCTGGTGGATGTCGGGCATCACCCCCCGGTATGGGTGTTCGGCTACGAACCCGAGTTCTCCACCGAGCGTGGGATGTGGTTCGCCGACGTGGCCATCGATCCCGGCCGCGCGATCTGGCCGTTCGTGCGGCTGGCGGTTGCCCGCTATCAGCCCAGCTCGCTGGCCGGGCTGCACCTGTCGCCCGTCGTGCGCTGTGACTTCGTTCCGTTGCCGCCGGAGCGCACGGCGACGCTCTCCCGCCCCGACAAGCGCCACGCGCGCGTCGTGGTCACGGGGCCCGTAGGTGTGCCGCGGGGGCTCAGCAAGTCGAGAAAGCCCGGTTACCTGGAGATGATCAACGCCTCGCGGGTCGTCAGAGCCCGGTTGGAGCGCAAGGTGCCGGCCGTGAAGACGGATCTGGGCTGGCAGACCGTCGCCAAGCTCGAACTGCCGATCCTCGGGATCGACGGCACCGTCGTCTCGTGGTCGGGTGAGCTCGAGCTGCCGGATTCGCTGCCGCCTCGCTGTCCGGGGTCGAGCAAGACCTGGCGGGTCGTCGTCGAGGAGTGGGAGCGCTTTCCCGCCGATCACGACGAGGTCGAGGCCCGCATGGTGTACGCGGTCCACCTGCCGCTCTAGCGTCCACGCTCAGGAAGCAGGCGGACCGGATACTCCTCGTTGACATCGGGCCAGTAGGCGATGTCGCCGTGGAGCTTGAGCCTCCACTCGACCGATGGATCCCCCTTGCGGGAGGGGGGACTGTCCTCAGGAACCGTGAAGCTGACGGCGCCGTGCTCGAGCGGCTGCTCCCGCCTGCGCTCGAGGAGCTCGATGGACGGGGTGTCGAGCGGTCTGGTCTCGATCCGGGCGCTCGAGCCGTCGGTGCGGGTCCTGGTTTCGGTCGCCTCCAGCCAGATTCTGAGGCGCCGGATGCGGCTGCCGAACCCGCTGAACGCCCACTCGAGCTGCGCCGTTTCTCCCGCGCGGATCGCTCCCGGACTGAGA
>CALZJC010000277.1 GCA_945787525.1 Thermoanaerobaculia bacterium
CACCCGTTCCCATTCCGAACACGGCCGTTAAGCTCTTCAGCGCCGATGGTACTGCGTGGGCGACTGCGTGGGAGAGTAGGTCGCTGCCGGGAAGTTTTCGATAGAAAGCCCTCACGTCTGGCGTGAGGGCTTTCGCCTTGTTGGGAGCCAGACCAGGCTAGCGAGCCGCGGTGCGCGGGACGCCGGCGGCGGCGGCCGCGAAGTTGCGGCGAGGACAGCTTCGGGGTAGGTTACGCGGCCATGAAGGAGCTCACGAAGACCACCCTGATGCTGGCCGCGCTCGCTCTGGCGGCCGCTGCGACCGGTGCGGTCGAGGGCGGGACCATCCCGGCCCCCGACGATGTCGCGGCGCCGCCGGCCGACGCGGTGACGACCGACTCGGGCCTCGCCTCCAAGGTGCTGCGGGCCGGCAGCGGCAGCGAGCATCCGGGCCCAGCCGACGTCGTCGAGGTGCACTACACCGGCTGGACCACCGAGGGCAAGATGTTCGACAGCTCGGTGGCGCGCGGCAAGAAGGTCGGCCTACCGCTCGACCGGGTCATCGTCGGCTGGACGGAGGGCCTCCAGCTGATGGTGACCGGCGAGAAACGGCGTTTCTGGATCCCGGAGGAGCTCGCCTATGCCGGCCGCGAGGGCAAGCCGCGGGGCATGCTGGTCTTCGACGTGGAGCTGTTCCGCATCGACAGAAAGCCCGCTCCGCCGCCGGTTCCGGCCGACGTCGGGGGAGTGCCCCACGACGCCGAGGTGACCGCCTCGGGTCTGGCGAGCAAGGTGCTGCGCCAAGGTGCCGGGGAGACACACCCCAAGAAACGCAGCACGGTCACCGTCCATTACTCCGGCTGGACGACCGATGGCAGGCTGTTCGACAGCTCCGTCAGTCGCGGCAAGCCAGCCACGTTCGGCCTCGGCGCGGTCATCAGGGGCTGGACCGAGGGCGTCCAGCTGATGGTCGAGGGCGAGAAGCGGCGCTTCTGGATCCCGGAGAAGCTCGCCTACCGCGGCGCGGCCGGCAAGCCAGCTGGCATGCTGGTGTTCGATATCGAGCTGCTCGAGATCGGCGGCCGCTAGCCTGACCCGGCAGGCTAGGTGACCAGTGCCGAGCCGAAGGCCACGAGGCCGGCCAGGGCGAGGGCCGGCAGAACCAGCAGCAGGATCGCCAGAATCGCCGGCGCCAGCGCCACGGCGAGCAGGATCAGGCCGCAGACCAGGACCAGCTTGAGCAGCAGCCAGGCCAGGCTGAGCGGCAGCAGCAGCAGCTTGATGCCCAGTTTGAGCAGGCCGAAGAGCAGACCCAGGACGGCGAACACCGCGAGGCCGGCGAGGAACAGGCCGATCAGTGCGAGCAGCTCGAACATGTTGACCTCCTCGATCTACTACGCCGCGTCGCGCGGCGGGTTTCAGCGACCGTGCCGCAGGTACGGGTACGGCAGAGCGCCCTGGCGCGCCCCGCTCTGCTACTCTGCCGCCGATGCCACGAATCACCCGCGTCTACACCCGCACCGGCGACGACGGCACCACCGCGCTGGGCAGCGGTGACCGCGTGGCCAAGGACGACCCGCGTATCGAAGCCTACGGCACCGTCGACGAGCTCAGCTCGGCGATCGGCCTGGCTCTGGCGCAGGGCCTGGAGCCCGAGCTCGAGCGCGTGTTGAAGAGGATCCAGAACGAGCTCCTGCATCTCGGCGCGGACCTCTGCGTGCCCGAGAGCGACAAGCAGCGGCTACCGGTGCCGCGCATCGAAGAGCATCACGTGCTGGCGATGGAAGAGACTCTCGACGCCCTGACCGGCCAGCTGGCACCGCTCGAGAACTTCTTGCTGCCGGGCGGCTCGGCGGGCGCCGCCCACCTCCACCTGGCGCGGACCATCTGCCGCCGCGCCGAGCGGCGGCTGGTCTCCCTGGCAGCCGACGCCGAGGTGAGCCCGGCGGCGCAGCGTTATCTCAACCGGCTATCAGACGCGCTGTTCGTGATGGCGCGGTTCGAGAACCAGGCGAAAGACGTCGCCGAGCCGCTCTGGGACAGCCGGCTGTAGTGCCGCACGGCTGGTCTGGCGACCAGCGGCGTCACTTACTGGACCGTCTCGCGCATCACCTCTTCGATGGTGGTGATGCCGTCGCGGATCTTCTGCAGGCCGCTGAGCCGCAGGCTGACCATGCCGTTCTCCAGCGCCTTCTGGCGCAGCTCGTAGGCGCTGCCGCCCGAGAGGATCAACTCGCGCGTTTCGTCTTCGATCTCCATCACTTCGAACAGACCGATACGACCCTTGTAGCCGGTGCCACTGCAGCGCTCGCAGCCCCGGCCACGGAACAGCTTCATCGACTTGAGCTCCGCTTTGTTGAAGCCGACGTTGACCAGCGCCTGCGGCTGCACGTCCACCGGCTCCTTGCACTGCAGGCAGATCGTGCGCACCAGTCGCTGGGCGACGACCAGATGCACCGAACTGGCCACCAGGAACGGCTCGATGCCCATGTTCATCATCCGGTTGATGGAGGACGGGGCGTCGTTGGTGTGCAGGGTGGAGAGCACCAGATGGCCGGTCATCGCGGCCTTGATCGCCACTTCGGCGGTCTCGAAGTCGCGGATCTCGCCGACCAGGACGATGTTGGGGTCCTGCCGCAGGAAAGAGCGCAGCGCGGCGGCGAAGTTGAGGCCGATCTGCTCCTTCATCTGCACCTGGTTGATGCCCTGCAGGTTGAACTCCACCGGGTCCTCGGCGGTCATGATGTTGACCTCCGGCGTGTTGATCCGGGAAAGCGCCGAGTACAGCGTGTTGGTCTTGCCCGAGCCGGTGGGGCCGGTCACCAGCACCATGCCGTAGGGCCGGAAGATCGCCTGTTCGAAGCGCCGCAGGGGATCGGTCTCGAACCCCAGCTTTGTCATGTCGAGCATCAGGGCGTCTTTGTCGAGGAGCCGCATGACGATCTTCTCGCCGAAGATCGTCGGCAGCACCGAGACGCGGAAGTCCAGATCCTTGATCTTGTTGGCCAGCCGGGTCTTGATCTTGATGCGCCCGTCCTGCGGCAGCCTCTTCTCGGCGATGTCCAGCTTGGCCATGATCTTGATGCGGCTGGTGATCGCCTCTTTGAGCTTGATCGGCGGCCGCATCATCTCGTAGAGCAGGCCGTCGATCCGGTAGCGGACGCGGTACTCCTTCTCGTAGGGCTCGATGTGGATGTCGGAGGCACCACGCTTGATGGCGTCGGTCATGACGATGTTGACCAGGCGCACGACCGGCGCCTCCTCCGACTGCTGCTCGAGGGCGGCGAGGTCCAGATCCTCCTCTTCGTCGAGCACTTCGAGATCGGCGTCGTCGGACACCGCCAGGTCTTCCATGACCTTCTTGAGCTCGATCGAGTGGGTCGAGCCGTAGTAGTCATCGATGGCGACGCGCAGCGACGACTCCGAGGCCACCACCGGCTCGACGTTGTAGCCGGTCATGAACTTGATGTCGTCCATGGCGAACACGTTGGTGGGGTCCACCATGGCGATGGTCAGCTTGGCGCCCGCCTTGGACACCGGCAGGATGGTGTACTTGCGGCAGACGTCGGGCGGGATGACCTTGAGGATCGTCTCGTCGACCTCGACGTCGGCGAGGTTGATCGCCGGCACGCCGTAGCGTTGCGAGAGGAACTCGACGAGGTCCTCATCCTCGATGAAGTCCAGCTTGACGAGATGGGTGCCGAGGCGGCCGCCCTGATCCTGCTGGGCGGCCAGCGCCTGCTGAAGCTGCTCGGGCGTGAGCTTGCCCGCCTTGACGAGGAGTTCGCCGATTCGACTCAAGAATGATGCCTCGTTTGTCGGGACTCAGCGTCTCCCGCCACGTCCTGACGGGCAGCGATGCCGACTCGTTCGCCGAGCCGCAGTCTAGCAGTGGCTTCGAAAAGGGGTCAAACAGACGGCCCCGACCTGTAGGATTCAGCGGGATGGCCGCCGCTTCGATCCTGATCGTCCGCACCAGCGCGCTGGGCGATGTCGTGCAGGCGCTGCCGGTGCTGACCGCGCTCCGGCGGCATCACCCAGCGGCGCGGATCGGTTGGGTCGTCGAGGCGGCGATCGCGCCGTTGCTGAGGGGTCACCCGGCCCTCGACGAGCTCCTCGAGGTGCGTCTGCGGGACTGGCGGCGACGGCCCCTGTCACCCCGTTCATGGCGCCAGGTACGGGAGTTCGTGGACCGTTTGGACAGCTTCGCGCCACAGATCGTGCTCGACCTCATGGGCAATCACAAGGCCGGGCTGCTGGCCGGCGTGACCCTGGCCGACCGCCGTATCGGGCTCGGCCGGGCCTGGCGCCGCGAGCCCTCGAGCGCTGTCTGGCTCAGCGAAACGGTACCCGCCGAGGGCGTCCACGCCGTCGATCGAATGCTCTCGGTCCTGAGCGCCATGGGCCTGCCCCGCGAGCCCGCCGAGTTTGGTCCCGACGATCTGCCCGCCGCGGCTCTGCCCGGCAAGCTGGCCGAGGGACCCTTCGCGGTCGTCCTGCCCGGCGCCAGCTGGGCGAACAAACGCTATCCACCCGCCTGGTGGGGTGAGGTGGCGCGGCTCCTGGCTGCCGACCCCGGGCTGCCCACACTGGTCTCGGCCGGCCCCGGTGAGGAGGAGCTGGCTGCCGGAATCGAGACGGCGGCTGCCGGTGCCGCCGGCGCTCTTCCGGTGCTCGGGCTGCCCGAGCTGACGACGCTGCTGCGCCGCGCGACGCTGGTGCTGGGCGGCGACACGGGGCCGCTGCACCTGGCCCATGCCCTCGGCACGCCGGTCTGCTGTGTCATGGGTCCCACCGATCCCGACCGCCACGGTCCCTACGAGGCGCCGGAGCGTGTCGTCGTGCGCCGGTTGCCGTGCAGCTTCTGCCACCGGCGACTCGAGGAGGTCAAGGCTTGTCTTTGGGAGCTGCCGCCGGAAGAGGTGGCGGCGCGGGCGCGGCAGATCGTCGCGACCTAGCCTGCCCTTCTCACCCTAGGGTAGCGCCTTGACCGCGGCGATCAGGTCGCGGGTGGCGTGGTCCTTGGGATCGCCGACGATGCGGGTCTCACCGCCGTAGGCCTTGACCACGCGGTACTCGGGGACCTGCTCCGGCCGCACGTAGTCGGTGCCCTTGCAGTGCACGTCTGGACGCAGCTCCTCGAGCAGCGGCGCCGGCGAGTCGCCGTCGAAGATGACCACGAAGTCCACCGGCTCGAGGGCGGCGAGCAGCTCGGCACGCTCGATCGCCGGCACCAGAGGCCGGCCGGGCCCCTTGAGCCGGGTCACCGAGGGGTCGTCGTT
>CALZJC010000278.1 GCA_945787525.1 Thermoanaerobaculia bacterium
ACCAGGTCGCGTGCGGCAATCTCCTTGCACTCCTTTTCGTACATGTCGAAAAGGCTGAACAGCATGCCGGTGTCGGCGACTTCGAAGTTGTAGGTCGAGTGCTCCACCTCGGTCTGGTGATGAACGTCGCCGTACTTGACCCCCTTGATCCACTCGAGGTCGTAGACGTTGTCGACCCCCTGCAGGTACATGGCGATACGCTCGCAGCCGTAGGTGATTTCGCCGGAAACCGGCTTCAGGTCGATGCCGCCGGCCTGCTGGAAGTAGGTGAACTGGGTGATCTCCATGCCGTCCAGCATCACCTGCCAGCCAAGGCCCCAGGCGCCCAGCGTCGGCGCTTCCCAGTTGTCCTCTTCGAAGCGCAGATCGTGCACGCCGAGATCGATGCCCAGCGCCTCGAGGCTGGACACGTACAGGGCCTGGACGTCGGCGGGTGAAGGTTTGAGGATGACCTGGAACTGGTAGTGCTTGCCGAGCCGAAAAGGGTTCTCGCCGTAACGGGCGTCCGCCGGCCGGCGCGAAGGCTGCACATAGGCGACGTTCCAGGGCTCCGGACCGAGCACCCGCAAGAGCGTGTCGGGGTGCATCGTGCCGGCGCCGACCTCGAGGTCGTAGGGCTGCTGCAGGACGCAGCCACGATCGGCCCAGAACGTGGACAGGGTGAGGATCAGCTCTTGGAAGCTTCGCATCGCGCTGGGTTGGGATTATCCCGCAAAATCACCCGACCGACACGTCGGGCGGCAGCCCGGCGAGGGTCTCGCGGATGACCCGGAAGCTCTTGAGCTCGTGCTGCAGAAAAGTGCGACGGACGCGGGCCGAGAGCTCCGCCACGACCTCCAGCGCCGCCCGACTCGGCGGCCGCCGAGCCAGTGATTCGAGATTCTCCCGGCCGCTGCGACGCACGAACTCCAGGGCCTCGGGGCCGACCTCCAGACCGCCATCGGCACAATGCCGGCAGGCCAGTCCCTCGGCAGCCGCCGGCAGCACGGCGCCTCCGCCCAGATCACGGCCACAGCCGAGGCATTCGCCGGCGCTGGGGAAGACACCGGCGAGACGAAGCACCCAGATCTCGTAGTAGCGCCCCGCCAGGTCGCGGTCGACACCCACCGCCAGGGCCACGAGTGTCGTGTCGAGCAGGCGGAACAGCTCGTGGCTGGCCTCGTTCTCCTGCGCGAACTCGAGCATGTGATCGGCCAGGTAGGCCCCCAGAAGCAGGCCCTCCAGATCGCCCTGCAGAAAGGTCGCCGGCCGCGACAGCTCCAGCGACCGTATCCGGACCAGCTCGCTGGAACCGCGCTCGAACCAGGTGACCCGCGCCCTGGCAAGCGGCTGCAGCTGGCCGGCATAGCGGCTGTGCTTGCGCCGCGCGCCGCGCGCCACGCCGCGCTTCTTGCCCCGCTCGGCGGTCAGGAAGGTGACGATCCTGTCTTGCTCCTGGAGGTCGAAAACGTCCAGGAGCAGAGCGTCTGCACTCTGCAAGCTCATGCGTGCGGCCGGCTAGTGAATCAGCAGATCGATCAGCAGATAGGCGATGCCGAAGTAGATCAGAATGCCGGTGATGTCGTTCGAGGTGGTCACCAGCGGTCCGGAGGCCACCGCCGGATCGATGCCCAGCTTCTGGAAGGTCAGCGGGATGCAGGCCCCGTTGACGGCGGCCAGCAAGATGACCAGCAGGAGCGAGGCACCCACCACCAGGGCGTAGCTGGGGTTCTTCTCCAGCGCCAGGGCGCCGACCGCCACCACCGCCGAACATGCCACCGCCAGTATGGCGCCCACCTTGAGCTGCTGCCAGACGAACTTGCGAAGCTCCAGGCGTCCGCGGCCGATGCGGCCGGTGGCCAGCCCACGAACGGTGATCGTCGAGGTCTGGCTGCCCACGTTGCCGCCCATGCCCATGACCACCGGCAGGAAAAAGACCAGCACCAGAGCCTCTTGCAGCGTCACCTCGAAGTACTTGAGCAGCATGCCCGCGCCGATCAGGCCGACCAGATTCACCAGCAGCCAGGGCAGGCGAAACCCGGCCACCTTGAACGACCGATCCTCGTAGACCAGCTCGTCGTCGGAGGTGCCGACCATCTTGAAGAAGTCTTCGGTCGCCTCCTCCTTGACCACGTCGATGATGTCGTCGAGGGTGACGATGCCCAGCAGCCGGTTCATGTCGTCGGTCACCGGGATGGCCAGCAGGTCGTAGCGCGCCGCCAGCCTGGCGACCTCCTCCTGGTCGGTGCTGGTATCCACTTTGATCACCGAACGGGTCATCACCTCCGCCAGCGAGGTCTCGGGCGTCGACAACAACAGCTGCCGCAGCGAGGCCACGCCGACCAGGTGGTTGTCCCGGTCGACGACGTAGAGATAGAAGACGTTGTCGACGTCCTCGGAGCTGCGGATCTGGGCGATCGCCTCCTGTACCGTCGTTTCGGCGACGAGGGCCAGGTAGGCCGGCACCATCAGCCGGCCGGCGGAATCGTCGCGGTAGGTCAGGTGCGTCTGGACCTCGTCCATGTTTCGCAGATCGACGATCTCCAGGACCTTCTCCTCGAGCTCGGGGGGCAGTGACTCCAGCAGCGCCACGGCATCGTCGACCGACATGCGCTCGAAGACTCCGGCGATCTGCTTTTCCGACAGCTCCCCGACAAGCTCCTGCAACTCCGGGCCGTCGACCTTGCTCAACACCTCGGCAGCGCTGTCGGGGTAGTCCTCCATGAGGACCTTGAAGACCGTCATCTGGCCGTCGGTCGTCATCGCCCGGAAGGCCAGCGCCACATCCTCCGGCCGCGTCTTGCCGAGCAGCTTCGAGATGTTCGCCCGCGCCCCGCGATGCACGAAGCGCCGCAAAGTCGCGGTCAGCAGCTCGCTGCGGCGGGATCTTTCGGGAATCGTCATGGAGCGGCAGAGCCTAGCACAGCCAGCCCACCCGACAGACCGATAAGTCTCGGTTCGTCAGACGCTTGCGCGCTTTCGACGAGCGCTCGACGGGCGCCTCTGGTATCTTCCCTGGCGAGGCCTCGGGGATGAAGAGGATTGCCGCTCTACTGCTCACGCTGACCGCCCTGTCGCCGACTCCGCCGGCGGCCGAGGCCAACGTACCGGCGCCCGCGTCCGCTGCCACCGACCGGCTGACGGTGTCCTTCTTCACCGCCGGGTTCCTTTCCGAGGTAGCGGCCCGGATCGAGGCGGAGCGGATCCGCAACGAGCGGCTGAACGGCGCCCACCTGCAGGAGAAGACCGGGCTGCTCTGGCCGCGACAGGACAACGGCGGCGATCTGGACTGGTATGCCGCCGACGAGTACTGCCGAGAGCTCGAGGTGGCGGACTGGACAGGCTGGCGGATGCCGACCATCGACGAGCTCGAGGGTCTGCACGAGCGGCGCTCCTCGGCGGCCTACAAGCTGCCCCCGGCCATCAAGCTCACCGGTTGCTGCCCCTGGAGCCAGTCGCGCAGCAGCGAGTCCTCGGCCTGGAACTTCAGCTTCCGCTATCGCAAGCGCTTCTCGGGCAGCCTCAACTACAGCTTCCAGCTGCGCGCCCTCTGCGTGCGACCGGCCACCGAGACGGACGTGCTGTTCTTCGAGCAGGCCGCCGAAGAGCGCGAAAAAGGCTCCTGACCGCGCTTCTCCTCTTCCGAGACGCTGCAGATCTCAGGCGGATACGGCGTTTCGTAGACGGCTGGTGGGAAGGTCAGGCTAGACGCCCGAACCGTGCAGGTCGCGCTCGAGGCGCGCCAGCAGACGCCGGTTCTCGCGCCAGTCGGGCTCGTGGCGCACGAAGAGCTCGAGGTACACACGCTTGGCGAGGTACTCCTCCAGATCGAGCCGCGCCTCCTGGCCGATCCGCTTGAGCATGCTGCCCCGCCGGCCGACGACGATCTTCTTCTGCCCGGCGCGCTCCACGAGGATGGTGGCGTGCAACCGCAAGAGGGTCTCGCTCTCCTGCCAGTCTTCGATCAGGACCGCGGTGGTGAAGGGCAGCTCATCGCGCGTGTGGTGGAGCAGCTTCTCGCGGATCCGCTCAGCGACCAGGAAACGCTCCGGGTGCACGGTGAGCAGCTCGGTGTCGTACAGCGGCTCGCCTTCGGGCATCAGGCGCCACAGCACCTCCAGAAGGCTCTCGGCACCGTCGCCGGTCAGGGCGCTGAGCGGCACGATCTCGGCGAAAGCGCCGCTGTCGGCGTAGATCCCGATGCGCGGCAGCAGCCTGGGCTTGCGCACCAGGTCTATTTTGTTGAGCGCCAGCACCCTGGTGGCCGGCGAACCTGATACCAGCTCCAGCAGATAGCGGTCGCCGCCGCCAAACGGCTGGCTGGCATCGACGATCATGCACACGACGTCGGCCTCGCTCAGGCTATCGGTGGCCTGCTGCACCATCCGCCGGTTCATGCGATGCAGCGGCCGGTGGACTCCCGGCGTATCCAGAAAGACGATCTGTCCCCGCGGCTCGCTGAGGATGCCGATCAGCCGCTGCCGAGTGGTCTGCGGTCGATCCGAGACGATCGCCAGCTTCTCGCCCAGGAGCCGGTTGAGCAGCGTCGACTTGCCCGCGTTGGGTCGCCCGACCAGCGCCACCATGCCCGCTTTCCGGCCCGGCCCACAAGGCGCCTCGGCGCTCATGACCCACTCGCCCCGCTGGCTGGCAGCGGGCGCGCGACCACCGACTTGATGCGCCGGCCCTCCACGCGGCGGACGAGAAGCTCCAGGCCAAAGGCCTCGACTCGCTGGCCGGCTTCCGGCAGATGGCCGAGGCGACCGAAGACCAGGCCGCCGACCGTCTCGTACGGCTCGTCGCCGACGTCCACCGAAAAGAGCACGTGCAGCGTATCCAGCGGGGTCGCCCCATCGAGCTTCCAGCCGCCGTCGGGCAGCTTCAGATTGCTCTCCGGGACCTCTTCGTGCTCGTCGACGATCTCGCCGACGATCTCCTCGAGCAGATCCTCTACGGTGACCAGCCCGACGGTACCGCCAAACTCGTCGACCACGATGGCGAGCTGCTGGCGGGAGCTCTGAAACTCGCGCAGCAGCTCGTTCAGCGGCTTCGTCTCCGGCACCACGTAGGGCGGCATCGCCAGATCGGCGGCGCTCGCCTCCGCCGGCGAGCGCAGTCCGGCCAGCAGGTCGCGGATGTGCAGGATACCGACAATCTGGTCGACCGATTCCCGATAGAGCGGTATGCGGGTGTGCTTGGCGTCGAGAAACAGCTCCGCCAGCTCCTCCAGGCTGCTGTCACCGGGGGCGGAGACCA
>CALZJC010000279.1 GCA_945787525.1 Thermoanaerobaculia bacterium
TGGCGCAGAGAGGAGCCCGGCGCCACCCGCGCCAACTCGTCGGCGGCCTCCCGGTAGAGGCCGCATTTCACCAGGGTGCGGCCGAGCTCCAGACGGGCGCGGGCGTCTCCGGGCCGGCGCCGGACGCGCTCGCGCCAGCGGTCGATCTCCTCGCGATACCGCAGGCTGAAGTAGACGTCCAGATCCGAGAAGAGCTCGGTCATGAAGTCCAGGAACTCACCGAGCTGGCTCGTTGGCACCGCCTGGGTGGTGATCAGGCCCCGCTCGGCCAGCCGGATGCCCATCTCCGCCATCGACAGCGGCAGCTCGAGCGGCAGAGCCAGCCAGCGATCGGCACCGCGCAGGCGGAAGCTCTTGTCGATCGCCTGCACGGTCTCGCGCGAGGCCTCGCCGACGCCGCTGGGGCTGATCTCGGCGTGCTGGGCCGCGCGCAGGAGCCGGTTGGCGAGCTCGGCGGCGGCACCATCGACATCGCCGGGGCCGTCGACGGGGGCCCGTCTCGGCTTCCGCCTGGGATGGCCGAAGGTGCGCCGGGTCGTCTTGCCGGCAAGCTCCAACGAAGAGCCCATCATGCCCAGACCGCCCTCGGCGGCAGCTGCTGACAGGCGCAGCAGCGAATCGAAGAGAGAGGTCATCTCGATCCTCAGCTCGAGCGCGGCTTGCCCAGACTGTAGTAGACCGACTCGACGGGGCAGCCGAACGACGCGCTTTCGGCGCGGCTGACCGGCTGGCCGGTGAGGTACTCGCCCATCGCCGTCTCGAGATAGGGCGTGTGCTCGGGGTCCTCCGGGTAGGAGAAGTTGTCGATCGCCCCCCGATAGACGACTTCCATGTCCGGCGACAGCAGGAAAACCCGCGGCGTCTGGTGGACCTGCCAGCCGTGGGCCAGGCTGCGGTCGCCGTCCAGCAGGATCGGGAAGCCCAGCCGGCGCTCGGCGGCGGTTTTTCGCACCGCGCCGGCGTCCTCGCCCTCCCGGCAGGCGATCACCAGCAGGGCGACCTCGGGATGCTGCTCGGCGAAGCCGTTCAGGTAGTCGTCGTAGCGTTGGCAGTGCGAGCAGACGCCGGACCAGAAGACCACCAGCGCGGCCCGTTTTCCGGCCAGCGCGTCCGTCAGGCTGACCGACTCGTCGTCGGCCGTCGATTCGAGGACAAAATCCTCGACCTGCTGTGTCATGAATCGAGACCCCCGGGGACCAGCTCGGGCCGCTAGTCCTTGGCCTCGCTGTAGCTGCGGTAGGCGTCCATGACCGCCTGGGCGGCGTCGTCCCCTTTGTTCATCGCCTTACGCGTCGCGGTGACCATGGCTTCTGGAGCGCTCTCGATGAGCTCGCGCCAATCCTCTTTGGTCTTGATCTCGGTCTCATCGCCGAACGAGTCGACGAAGGTCTCCATCATCTTCGCCATCTCGGTCATGCCCTTGGCGCCGCCGGCGACGATGCCGAACTGCATGCGCATCATCTTGAACAGAGCCGACTCCCAATCCGAGCTCTCGTCCTCGTCGTTGCCGTTGTCCTGCTTCTCGGCCTGTTTCGCCTTGGTGCTCGTCTTCTTCGCCTTCTCTTTGGCGGCGCCCGTTGTGGTTCGAGTCGCGGTCATCGTAACCTCCTTGTTGTTGCGCGGATCATAGTAGGTTTTGCGGCCGGAGGCGATCCGAACTTCAAATCAGGATTCTGGCGCCCCGGCCGAGCCCTCCACGCGCCGCTTGATGCCCAGCAGGCACTTGCGCATCATCCAGATCTCGCTCGCGTCCATGAGCAGCCTCACGACAGAGCTGCCGACTCGCCAGCGCAGCCGGGTGACGAGCCGCGTGCGCTCCGGGTCCTGCGGGTAGAGGCCCCAGGCCCAGGTGAAGGCCCCCGGCAGCTCCGGATCACGCCCGACCACCAGGAGCAGTGACCGGCCGGGCTCGAGCGCCCGCACCACAGCGTCGGCGGTGTTCGAAAGGGGGATCTCGTCACCGACCGCGAGATCCTGGTACTCGGGGAGAATGCGCTCGGCGCTCGGCAGGCCTTCATTGTCGAGCCGGTCGTAGCTGTAGAAGCCCGCCCTGCGGTAGCCCAGCTGGACGATCCAGGGCCAGATCTCCTCGGGCCTGCCGCGGATCGTCACCGCGCGGGTAGCGACGAAGCCGGGCGCCGAGATGATCTCGTCGCCCGGCATGCGGCGCGCGACCTCCTCATCCGTCGAACCCCAGTTGCGCTGCCAGGGCCGGTAGACGAAATGGAAGAGGGCCGCGAGAACCACGAGGAGCGCGCCCAGGAAGAGCAACGCCTTGATCAGCTTGCGCACGCCGACTCCGCTCGCGCCGGCAGCCGGGAGGATCCCGACACCGAGACCAGCTTTCGAGGCTACTCCCCTCAGACGCCCACGGCCACCCCGGCCCGGTCGGCCAGGGCCGCGCGCCAGCGCGCGCCGGGCTCGCCCGGATGGAGCTCGATGCCGGTCTGGAAGATCGTCCGGCCGCCCTGCTCGGTGATCTCGACGCGGTGCGGACGGCACCAGGCGACCCGTCCGGGAAGGTTGAGGAAGCAGGTGCCGTAGTTGAGCCTGAAGACGTAGTTGCCGCCGACCACGAGCGGCGCAACGGACTCCAGCCGCAGCCCGCCCGCACTGATCTCGACAGCCGCACCGAAGACCGGCGACTGGACCCGCAGGGCGCTGGCGCCAAAGCGGACCTGACGCCGCCTGATCTCCCGGGACAGCGAGACATCGGCCGGCAGCCCGCGCGCCGGCTGCAACGGAGGCCCGGCCTGCCGGTCGGTGCGCTGCGAATATCCGGCGGTATGGGTCATCTCGTTCACCTGCGTCCTTCCGTCCCTACCTCGTACGCGTCGTCGAGGACGGAAGACCGCAGCGGCGAGAGACGCCCTGCGGTGGCTGCGGGCCGACGCCGGCCGCTCCTACGACTCCGGGGGCAGCGGCAGGCCGGTCACCACCTCGAGCGTGCCGTCGGGGAAAACCGCCAGGTCCGAGAAGACCACCCCGTTGCCGGCATTGAAGACCGCGTGTCCGGAAGGCCCGAAGACCGAGACATTCGGACCCACCAGGATCTCGTCGCAGGCATTGAAGGCCTCTGTTGCCGTGACCGAGGTGTCCATGACCGTCAACTGGTCCGCCGCCGTGCACACAGCGGGCGTCGTCCGCGACGAGTCCGTGTCGACCATGAGCGAAGAGACGTCGACCGCTTCGAAGTCGGAGCCCGCGACGCTCCTCAGCTCGCGCAGCTCGTCGTTGTCCCAGCGCTCGTCCGGAACTCCCGAGAGAAACCAGGCCGAGCCATTGTCGGCGAGCATCATCCCGTACTCCTTGAGCGCCTGGAGGATCACCTGGATCCGTGGCGAGAACCCGCCGAGATCGAACTCCGCGCGCAGCCGAAACCTCTGGCCCATGGGCGGGTACTCGGGGCCGGTCAGCGACGAGGCGAAGTGCCGCGCCGGCCAGACGTAGGCGCGTCGCGTCTGCGGTGCCGTGAAGCGCAGGGCGTGCCCGATCGCTCCGGCGGCCACCTCCTCGTAGCGCACCAGGCCGGGCAGGATGGGCAGGCCGGCCGCATCGGCGGATGTCCAGCTGTCGGGCCGCAGCGCGTACGAGTCGAGATCGAAGACCGCGCCCGAGTCCGCGCTCCACGAGCTGCCGCCACCCAACGGGAAGGAGTAGAACATCTCATACAGGGTGCACGACCCCGACTCGACAACCAGCACGTGGCGGTCCCCGTTGCTCGCGGCCCCGCCCTCGATGGGCGCATCCGGGGGGATCGGATAAGGACCGGGATCGCTCTCGTCGGCGTAGAGAAAGCTCACCGGCACCGCCGGCTGGCTCGCCGGCACGACGACGAACGGGATGCCGATCGGCGACCCCGAGCCGGGCGGCCAGTCACCCGAGCCGAAGTCGGGATGGAGGTTGTTCGCGGAACCGATCGTGCCGACGTAGGTCGCCGAGGCGGGGTCGAGCGGCAGCGCATCGACGCGCGTGTTCCAGATGCTGTCGGCCGGAAAGACCGAGCAGCCGGCGATCTGCTGCGCAAGGGAGACGGAGGCGCCCAGCGGAATCAGGCCGACGACGAGCGCGAGTGGCCCGACCAGAGAAGCCGTGTGCCGCAAGAATCGCAAGAACGTCCTCGTGCCAGCCAGCTTCCTCCCTTGCGAGCCCAGCTGGCCATGTAGGGCGTCACAGGGTGCCGGTGCGAGGTGCCTCCTCGCGGTCGGTCCTTTCTTGAAGGGCATCTGGAGATTCAGTATTTACTGACCATGGTAATATGACCATAGTCTTTTCGGAGAGCGCTTATGAGCCAGACAGTCTCCAAGTCCCGCTTCAAGGCCCACGCCCTCGAGCTCTTCCGAGAAGTCGAGCGAACCGGTGGCGAGATCATCATCACCGACCGCGGCCGGCCGGTGCTCAAAGTCGTTCCCTTCACGGCCGACCCGGCGCGCCTGCTGAGCGAGCTCCGTGAATCGGTGGTGCGATACGACGATCCGGAAGAGCCCGTTGCACCGGACGCCTGGGAAGCGCTCGAGTGATCGTCCTCGACACCCATGCCTGGGTCTGGTGGGTGGCGCGCGACCCCCAGCTCTCCGCTGCCGCCGCCCGCGAGATCGACCGGGCCATGGGCACCGGCAAGCTCTACGTCTCGTCCATCAGCGCCTGGGAGGTGGCGCTTCTGGTCCACCGGGGCCGGCTCGAGCTGACGATGGAGGTCGGCGACTGGATCGCCCGTTCCGAGGCCCTGCCTTTCCTCGGCTTCGTTCCAGTGGACAATCGGATCGCCTTACGCTCGGTCGAGCTGACCTCCCTGCACGAAGACCCCGCCGACCGGCTCATCGTCGCCACTGCCCTCTCGCTCGGTGCCCGCCTGGTGACTCGGGACCGGAAGCTGCACGCCTTCGATGGCGTGGAGACGGTCTGGTAGGTCCTGCGTGTCGGTAGTGCCCGTCTGCTTTCTCATCCGCGTGGTGGTCGCGGCCGGGTGGGGTCATGGGAAGGACCGGGCCTAGAACACGATCAACCGGGTCGTTGCTATCGGCTCGCAGGTTCAATCTTCGCCAGCAGGCTCGCCGAGGGGCCGGTCGAGCAGCCACCAGGGCGTGGCGAAGATCTCGGCGCCGTCCAGGTCCATGAAGGCGTGCATGCGGTCGTTGACAAAGTAGCGCCAGAACGCCTCTTTGTCGGTTGGGGCGAGGATCTCGAAGGCGCCGGCGGCGCGCTGCTCCTCGAGGAA
>CALZJC010000280.1 GCA_945787525.1 Thermoanaerobaculia bacterium
TGGCACCGAAAAGGCAGGGCGAGACAGTCCGTCGTGGTCATGGGCTGCGTCGCCTTCGCGCTGGCCTCCTCGGCGCGCTCGGCCGAGATCGACGGCAAAGAGGACTTCGGGCAGATCGCTCGCGAGGGCTTCGAGGAGCTGGTCGACGGGGCGTTCGTCGCCGGCGACGGAAGCTATCCGAACCTGGTGCCGCATCCGGACGGCTCGAAGCAGAACAGCTATCCGTGGTCGATGGTCTACCAGGACGGCAAGCTCTGGGTGGGCACCGTCAGAAACCTGCGCTGCTTTCTCAATCCCGGCAGCGGGCCGCCCGGGACCTGCCCCGAGCCGCCGCCGGGTGGCATCTTTCCCCTGCCCCGCTATACCGATGATGCGGCCCAAGCATGGCGCTACATGCCGGGCGGCGTCGGCGGTCTGGACGGAACCTGGGAGAAGCTCGACTTCGAGGCGCCGCGCTCCATCCTCGACCCGAGCGACGTCGGTCGATGGGGTCAGTCGCCGCCGGTTCCGGTGGAGCTCCGGTGTGCGCTGAACTCGGCCGGCATTCCGGAAGCGCTGGCCTGTATCCAGGCAGGTGGGACCGGCCCCGAGTATCCCCGTCACATCGGCCTGCGAACCGCCATCAGCTGCGATGCCGGCGGCCTGGACACGGTCTATTTCAACAACCTGGGACTGCCGGCGGCGGTCGTGCACTGGGACGAGACCGTCGGCGCGCTGGTGCCCTCCTCGTCGACCGGCGACACTTTCACCTCCCTGCTGGATCTCTCGAGCGGCACCGTCGATCTCGGCTACCGGGGCTTCGCCTGTTTCGATTTCCCGGATCCGCCGGACCCGCCCAACCCGCAGACCTACACCACCAAGCTGTGCACGGCGCCGTCCGGCTCGTTCCAGGACACCGACACCACGATCCACCCGTGGGTGATCTGCAACGAGGACCCGTCCAACCAGACTCCCGGCGCGACGGACTCCGAGTGGGTGGCCCACAGCGGCCTGTTTCCGACCGGCAATCCGCTGGTCAACAACGGCTTCTTTCCGGGCTCGGACGACATCGGCATCTTCGACATGCAGACGGTCGACAACGATGCCGACCCCGAGACCGACTGGCTGTGTGTCGGCGCCATGGACCGTACCAACGGCGCCTCGGTCTACTGCACCGACGGCACCGGCTGTCCCGCCTGTGTCTGGACCGAGGTCGTCGCCGGCGGCATGGGCCGGCCGGAGCAGGCGCTGATCCTGCAGAGCGGCGGCGGTATCGCGATCTTCGATGCCGGTGGCCCAGGCGTGAACGCGGCGGCCTTTGGCATGGGCACCTTCGATGACGACGGCGACGGCAAGGCGGAGTATCTCTACTTCGGCATGGCCGACGCCGCCGGCGGTATCAACGCCAACAATCTCCTCGCCGAGATGGGCCGCATCGACTTCGATCCGCTGTCGCCGACCTACCTCAAGTGGGAGCTGATAGCCGGCCTGGCGCGGGTCCTGGCGCCGTGCGCCGCTGGATTCGGCGTCAACACCTTCGTGCCGCCGCCCGAGATGAGCTGCACGCCGGCAAGCCTGCCGGGGGTCTTCCCGATCCCCTGCGCCTGTCTGCCGCAGGCCCAGCGGGGTCTCGGCATGGCCCAGCTGGCGCCACCGTTCTCGGCCTACAGCTCGCTGTTCGTGGGCCCGGCCAGCTACATCTGGCGCTTCGCCCAGCACGAGGGGGATCTGTTCGTCGGCATCCTCGATCTCCTCCAGGTCTTCGACGCCCCCGGCTTCAACATCTACAAGAGCAGCGACGGAACCTCGTTCGCCACCGTCGACACGACCGGCCTCGGTACGGGGGCCAGCAACTACGGCGTGCGGGGCGTGGTCTCGACCGACGCCACGCCGGGCGTCGATGATCCGGGGCCCGACTCGATGCTGTTCGTCGGCGCCGCCAACCCGTTCACGACGCGACCGGACGGCGGTCTGCAGGTCTTCCTCGGCACGCTGGAGCCCGAGCTGCCGCCGGTGGCCGTGGCCGAGTTCGACGAGCTGCTCTTCGACGACGAGCTCTGTGCGGGTCCCGAGTCCTGCCCGCCCGGCGACGGCTTAGTCGAGACGGTGCTGGACGGCACCGGGTCGGCCGATCCGTTCGGCGGTACCCTCGTCGGCCACGAGTGGCGCGCCGGGGACCTGGTCGCCGATTGCGACATGCTGGTCTCACCGCCGCTGGCGACGACTCCGACGTACGACCCGGGGCAGTTGGCGGTCGGCTTCCCGACGACCGAGTACCCGTTCACCCTCCGCGTCGAGGACGACGTCGGCACCTACGGCTGCGATCTGGTGACCACCACCGCGAGTGGCAATCTGCAGCCGCTGTCGATCATCGAAACGGTGCCGCCGCTCATCGACAGCGCCATGCGGCTGGTCGACTTCGACGGGGACGGCCAGGAGAGCTTTCATATCGAGGGTCGCTGTTTCGATCCCGAGGGCGCCCTGGTCAGCTGCGACTGGACCTCGATCGATGGTGGGCTGACCTTCGGCCCCGCGGCGACGTCGCCGGCACCCGTGTACGCCGGCACGGTGAGCGCTCTGATCCAGGAAGATGCCGGGAGTCTGTTCGGCGACTCGACGCCGGACATCCGGCTGCGGGCGACCGACAGTGTGGGCTACCAGGTGACCCGGCGCATCGACGCCCGGGTGCGCTCGTTCGTCGACACCACCGGCGAGAACGACCGCCCCGACTGCCAGGCCGGGGTGGTCTACACCCGCCGGGACACGTCGGTGACCTTCGCGCCGCTGGATCCGGCCGGCACGACCCGTCTGTGCGGCGATGCCGACGCCGGCGACACCCTCACGGTGGCGCTGATCGATCCGGCGCCCGCCCGCGGCGAGGTGACCACCGACGGCACCGAGATCACCTACACCCCCGACCCCGGCGTCACCGGCCTGGACTCCTTCGCGCTGGAGGCCACCGACGATGCCGTCGAGCCATCGACCAGCAATGCGGTCCCGGTGCTGGTGAAGATCGTCGAGTGCGCGCTCGGCGACGTCGAGAAGGTGATCGATGGCGTGACCTACGCCGCCGGTCCGGCGGTCGAGGAGAGCGCCTGCGTCAAGATCACCTCGGTCAACGCGACCACGGTGCAGACCGGTGCCGACGTCGACTTCCTGGCCGGCAAGTCGGTGACCATCGGTGACGGATTCGTCGCCGAGGGAGGCTCGTCGTTCACCGTTCGCCTGCTGCCCGAGCTGGCGGAGACCGACGGCCTGGCGCTGACCAAGACGGCGGATCCGACCTCGGTGACGACCGCTGGTGAGGTCATCACCTACACCTACACGCTGGTCAACTCCGGCACCGGCAACCTGACGGGCGTGACCCTGGTCGACGTCTCGACCGGCAGCGGCACCGATCCCGTGCCGGTGCTGATGAGCGGCGACGGCGACCTCGACTCGATCCTCGATCTCGGCGAGAGCTGGACCTACGAAGGGAGCTATACGTTGACCGCGGCCGACTGTCTGGCGGGCGTGGATCTCGAGAACACCGCGACGGCGGACAGCGACCAGACGGAGACGGTCGCGGTGACGGTCGCGGTGACCGTGGCCTGCCCCTGACGCCGTGGCCGGATCGCAGAGTTGGAGAGGCAGACGCTCTTCTCGGCACATGCGCGTGGGCGCGTTCGCGGCACGGTGGCCGGCCTTGCCCTCGTCTGGGCGTTCGTAGCGCCGGCTGAAGCGGCGATCAACAACCCGGGCGACTTCGGCAAGATCGCCCGCCGCGGGTTCGTCGAGGTTGTCGACGGCGCGTTTCCGACCCTCGTGCCCAACCCGTTGGGAAGCCGACGCAACAACTACTCGTGGTCGGTCGCCTGGCACGACGGCTCGCTCTACGTCGGCACGGCGCGGGACGTCTTCTGTTTTCTCGGCCTCGAGTCCGACCTGCCGCCCGGCTGGTGTCCGAGCGCGGAGTTCCCCGAGCCGCCGCAGGCGGCGGAGATCTGGCGCTACACGCCGGCGGGGGCCGGCGGATTGTCCGGCACCTGGCAGCGCGTCTTCAAATCGCCTCTCGTCGCGTTTCCCTGGGACCTCTTCATCCCCGCCACGACGCCGGTCGACGTCGGCTTCCGCGACATGGTGGAGTGTGACGCCGGCGCCGGCGGCATCAAGCGCCTGTACACCACCACCGCGGGCATCCCGGGACGGCTCCTCTACTGGACCGGCTCGACCTTCGCCGAGACCTCCCTCGAGGGTCTGAGGGCGTCGATCTTCGACCTCGAGACCGGCATCGACATCGGGTATCGCAGCGCAGTCTGCTTCAAGGGCCGGCTGTGGACCTCGCCGGCCGGCTCGAGCGAGACCGGCGACACCGACATCTCCGACCGCCCCGTCGTGCTGGCCAACAGCGACCCGGTAGCGCCCGACGAGCCCTGGCTCGAGGCGTCGCTGCCGGGTTTCGGCAACCCCGACAATCAGGGCGTCTTCGAGATGGCGACCTTCGATCCCGACCAGGATGGCAACGCCGACTACCTGGTCGCCGGTACCTTCAACCGCATGACCGGGGCCGAGATCTGGTGGACCGACGCCGCCGGCTGCCCGCCCTATCCCTGCACCTGGACGAAGATCCTCGACGGCGGCGCCGCCCGGCCGTCGGTCCTGCCGGGCTTCCCGGAACTGGTCAACGACCGGCTGATCGGGCCGGAGGCCAATGCGGTGGTCGGCAGCATGGGTCAGTTCGGTGACCGGCTGCATATCTCGCTGACCGAGGCCGCGGCGGTCGAGGTGACCCTCGCCGAGCTCGTCAGCGTCGCGGCGGACGGCAGCTGGGAGCTGGTCATGGGCGCCCCGCGGCTGGTGCCGCCGGGCGGCGTCGGGGAGCTGCCTGGCGATCTCCAGTGCACGCCACAGACGGTGGCCGGCAACAACCTGTGCCTGCCGCTGAGCGGCCGTGGCCTGGGCTTCGGCACCACCATCTTCGACGTCGGGGTGGCCAACTACGTCTGGATTCTCCAGGAGCACGCGGGCGAGTTCTTCGGCGGCACCCTCGACGTGCGCCGCAGCGGCGCCGATCGGGGCTTCGACGTCTGGAAGACGGTCAACGGCACCGCCTGGATCCGGATCGTCGCCAACGGCCTGGGCAACGAGCTGAGCTACGGGGTTCGGGGCATGGCGTCCACCCCGACCGGCCTGTTCCTGGGCGGGGCCAACCCGTGGAGCGCCGAAACCGGCGGCGGCCTGGAGGTCTTCCTGGC
>CALZJC010000281.1 GCA_945787525.1 Thermoanaerobaculia bacterium
TCGCCACCCTGGCCTACTGGGCCGCCTGGCGACTCGACCCGGAGGCCGTCGAGCCCACCAAGGCGGACGAGGGCGCGCCGGCCACAACCTCGCCCCAGCCGGCCACGGAGTCCCATAGACGCCGGCACGCCAGCTGCGGGTCGGCGCCCTGCTAGTGCTCGCCGCCGGCCACCTGGCGCTGTCGACCTTCGCAGTCATGCCCGGCTATCTCAGCATCGACGAGGCGACCTATCACCTGATGACCAAGGGGCTCAGCGAGAGCGGCGGCTTCGAGGTCTGGAACGGATACCGCGAGCTGCCCTCGCCCGAGCTGGTCTCGGCCTCGATCGCGGTCGACGGCCCCCGACTCGTCGGCCGGCCGCCGGCGCTCTACCCGGCGCTGGCGGTGCCGTTCTACCGGCTGGCCGGCTACCGCGGCCTGTTCGCCCTCAACGCGCTGGCGTTCGCCGCCGCCACCTGGCTGGTCTTCGTACTGGCGCGGCGGCTGTTCGGCGACGCCGACCTGGCGCTGGATGCGGTGCTGATCCTGGTGCTGGCGAGCTTCGCCTGGGAGTACTCGCAGGCCGCCTGGACCCACGCCACGGCCCTGCTCTTCACTCTCGGCGCCTTTACGCTGGCGGTCTCGGCCCTGCTGGAAACGAGCCTCCGACGCGGTACCGCGCTGGCCTTCGCGGCCGGTCTGGTCGCTGGCCTCGGCGTCGGGATCCGGCTCGACTCGGTCTTCCTGCTCGCCGCCATCCTGCTGCTGTTCCTCTTCCGCAGCCCTTGGCAGCCGGGTCGCGCTCTGGCGCTCCTGGGCGGCGCCGCGCCCGGCCTGGCGCTGCTGGCAGCGATCAACCGGCAGCGGTTCGGCATCTGGTCGCCGTTCTCGATGGGCAAGAACGTCGGTCTGGCCGAGATCGCCCGCTACCTGCCGCTGCTGGCCCTCGGCGCCGCCACCCTGGCGGTCGTCTGGGGTCTGACCCGCCGGCCGGTGCGACTCTGGCTGCGGCGGCGCCGAGCCGCGCGGCTGGTGGCGCTGGCCCTGCTCCTGGCGGCGCTGGCCGTACCCGCCAGCCGGCGGCTGCTGGCTCGCGAGGCGCGCGGCGCCTACACCCTGGGAGTCGATCTGCGAGCCCTCGACCTCGACCGGCGCGAGCCGGCGATGCGGCGCAGCGACAACCGGGCGGTGATCTACATCGGCGGTGTGAAGAAGGCGCTGCTGCAGAGCTGTCCGTACCTGGTGCTCCTGCTGCTGCCGGCGATCCGTCTCGCCCGGCCACCGACGGGCGCCAACCCGGACGCCGGTCGGTTGGCGATCCTGTTCGTGGTGCCGGCGGTCTACTTCGGCTTCTACGCCCAGTTCTCCTGGCACGGCGGACTGAGCCTCAACCTGCGGTATCTCACCGCGATCCTGCCCTACACCTCGATCCTGGCCGTCTGGGCCCTGCGCCAGCCCGAGGCGCGCTGCGGACGGCGGCGTGACGCACTGATCGCCGCCGCCGCCGCAACGGCCCTGTTCTGCGGCGCTCGCGCCGGCCTCGACGGATCCGCCGGCGACGAGCTGGCGGTCCTGACGCTGCCGATCGTCCTGGGCGGCGCGCTGCTCGTCGCCCTGCTGGCTGCCCTGCGGCACAGGCAGCGGCGCGGCGACACGGGGCGAGGCAGAGGGCGCCGCGCGGTCGCCACCCTGGCCACCGCGGCGCTGGTCTGGAGCGGCCTGACCGCTTTCGCCTACGACCTGCCGCTGGCCCGCGAGACCCGCCGCTTCCATCTGGAGACCGGCCGCCGGGCGGCAGAGCTGGTGGCGCCCGACTCGCTGTTCTTCGCCGACTTCGTGGATCCGTTCTTCCTGCTGATCGAGCAGGACAGGGTGCGTATCGCCCGCCCCGCTCTCGACCGCTACGGCGACATGCCCCGGCTGGCGGCACACCACCTGGCGGCCGGCCGCGGCGTCTACGGCGCCTTCCCGCCGCGGGTCTGGCAGGCCCTCGCCGGCGGCCCGCTGGCCGGCTTCACCATCCGTCCCCTGTGGCGCGCCGAGGCGTTCGTTCTGGCCCAGATCCTGCGGGCCGAAGGCCCGCCGGAGACTCTCGGTTCCCGCTGACCCAGCCGGCAGGCTAGTATCCACGGGCGCCATGTCCAACCCGGTGAGCTCTCCAGACGCGCCCGCCGCGTCGAGCATGCTGGCCGAAGCCTCCGGCCCGCGGGCGGCGGCCCGGGCCCTCAGGCTGGTCGTGCTGGTGCCCTGCCTCGACGAGGAGCGCACCGTGGCCGAGGTCGTGAGCGGTGTGCCGCGAGAGCTGCCGGGGGTCGGGTCGGTCGAGGTCGTGGTCCTGGATGACGGCTCGAGCGACGCCACCGCCGAGTGCGCCCGTCAAGCAGGAGCCCGGGTGGTGAGTCATCGCGTCAACCTGGGTCTCGGACGGACGTTTCGCGACGGCGTCAAGCAGGCCTTGGCGTTGGGCGCCGACCTGGTGGTCAACATCTACGGCGACGGCCAGTTCAACCCGGCCGACATCGCCAACCTGGTGGCGCCGATCGTCAACGGCGAGGCGCACATGGTCACCGCTTCGCGCTTCCTGCAACGCGAGTTGGTGCCCGAGATGCCCGCCATAAAACGCTGGGGCAATCGCTGGGTGGCGCGCATCGTCTGGCTGCTGAGCGGCCGGCGCTTTCGCGACGTGTCGTGCGGCTTTCGCGCCTTCTCGCGCGAGGCGCTGCTGCGAATGAACCTGTTCGGCAGCTTCACCTACACCCAGGAGACGTTTCTCGACCTGATCTTCAAGGGTCTCGAGATCGTCGAGCTGCCGGTTCGCGTCGAGGGCGTGCGTCGGTTCGGCGCCTCGCGGGTCGCTTCTAGCATCCCGCGCTATGCCTTCCGTTCGCTGCAGATCATGCTGCGCGCGTTCATCAGCTATCGCCCGTTCTCGTTCTTCTCCATCCTCGCCGGCCTCTTCCTGGCGATCGGCTTCTCGCTGCTCGGCTTTCTGCTCGTCCACTATCTCGACAGCGGGTCGGTCTCGCCCCACATCTGGCCGGGCTTCGTCGGCGGATCGTTCTGCGTCCTGGGCACCAGCACGCTGGTCATCGCCCTGGTGGGCGACATGCTCGTGCGGCAGCGCCTCAACCAGGAGGAGGTGCTCTACTACATGAAGCGCGACCTGTACAGCCGCGGCGAGCCCGCCGCCAGGTGAGGCGCGACCGCCAGCCTGCGTTTCTCACCGGCCTCGTGAAGGTGAGGCTAGCCCCGTGGTCGGTAGATCGGGTCGGCTGATGACCGGTGAGAGGGCCCCGCTGGGCCAGGTACCCGCCTTCGCCGTCGCCGGGCTGCTGCAGGCGACGCTGCTTTTCCACCTCCTGCTGACCGAGGTGCCGGCCCGGGTCGTGCCGCTGAGCCAGCGCCTGGCGGTAGCCGCGGCGATCCTCTGCCTGGTGGCCGTCGAGGTGGCTCTGGCGGCCTGGCTGAGCGCCGCCCTGGAGGCGATCGGCGGGCACCGGCTGCGCGGCCCCTGGGTAGACCTGGCCAAGGCCGCGGGGCTGGCCGCTCTGCTCGGCCTTTCGGCCGCCTCGGTGGTCAAGTACCGGACCACCGGCGTGCACCTGAAGCGCTCGGATCTCTGGTTCGGCTGGCACAACCGCCGCCAGATCCTGCAGGAGGCGCTGGGCGGCGAGACGCGGGCCCTGGTGCTTTTCGCGCTGGCGACCGCCCTTGCCGGCGGCCTGCTCTTCGCTCTCTTGCGGCGCCTGCGCCGACGGCCGGCGCGCATCCGAGCCCCTTTGCTGATGGCCGCTGCCCTGGCCGCTGCCCTGGCCGGCACGGTGCTCTACCGCACTTCGCCCACGGTGCAGCGCTTCGCCAGTCAGCTGACGCCGGAGGGCCACTGGCTGGCCCGTCGCTCGCACGCCGGGCGCTTCCACGCTCCGCCCACGACCCGAGCCGGCACCGAGATTCCGGCCGGCGCGCCGATCGCGCCGTATGCGCCGACGGCCGAGTCGACCCGACCCAACCTGCTTCTCATCATGCTCGAGTCGGTGCCCTGGAAGAGAACGTCGTTCGGCGAGGGCCCGGCCGGCCTGACGCCCCATCTCGAGCGCCTGGCGGCCGAGTCGGTGCTCTTCCGGCGGGCCTACACCACCTCCGGTCACTCCGACTACGCCCAGATGGCGGTGCTGTCCTCGCTCCATCCTCGCAAGTACGAAGGGCACGACTACTACGCGCGCATCGACTACCCCAGGACGCTGCTGTGGGACGCCCTCGCCGCGGCCGGCTACGCCACCGGCTTGTTCTCCAGCCAGAACGAGCGCTGGGGCAACATGCTGGCCTATCTCGACACGCCCGGGCTGGACCTTCTGCGTCACTCTCTCGACTGGCCCGCCGCCCGGCACCGCGGCCGCGGCCCGGAGTCCAAGGTCTACGAAGAGACCCCCGTCGCCGCCTGGAAGAGCTGGCTGCCTACCGTTCGCCAGAGGCCCTGGCTCGCCTATCTCAACTTCCAGGCCAACCACTTCCCCTACGAGGCGCCGCCCGAAGCGCCGCGGCCGTTCGTGCCCTGGCGCATCGACTTCCCCGCCTCGTTCTTCAGCTATCCGCCCGAGAAGGCGCCGCTCTTCATCAACCGGTTCAACAACGCGCTGGCCTACTCCGACGTCTGGATCGGTCGGGTGAGGGCCGAGCTCGAGCGCGCCGGCGAATGGGAGAACACTGTTCTGGTGGTGGTCTCGGACCATGGCGAGGCGTTCTACGAGCACGGCCACCCCACCCACGGCACCGCGCTGCACGAAGAGCAGGTACGCTCTCTGATGCTGGCGCGGCTGCCCGGCGGCGGGCCGCGAGAGGTCGACCAGCCGGTGGGCCTGCTGGACCTGGCGCCGACGCTGCTCGACGCCCTGGGCCTGCCGCCGCACGGCAACTTCCAGGGTCGGGGAGATGTGCTCGACCCCGCCTACACGGCGGCCGGGCGGCCGCTGTTCTTCACCATCCAGGGCATGACCTCGGAGGACGCCGTCATGCGCGACGGCTGGAAGTACCTGTTCAACCTGGACAGCGGCCAGGCCCGCCTGTACGACCTGAACACCGACCCCGGCGAGACGACCGACCTGAGCGCCACCGAGCCCCAGCGCGCGGCCGAGCTCGACGCGGTCCTGCGCTCCTTTCTGAGCTCCCAGCTCGCCTACTACGCAAACCGCGGCTGGGAGCAAGGCTACTACCCGCCGGCGCTCCCCTAGGCCGA
>CALZJC010000282.1 GCA_945787525.1 Thermoanaerobaculia bacterium
CCCGCAGCTCCGCCGCGATCTGCCGCAGCACGCCGTCGAGCTGCGCCGCGGTGCCGACCGAGAACCACCGGCCGCCGGTTCGCCGGGCGAGCTGCTGCAGGTTCTCACGGGTCGGCTCGTCGGCGGCGCCGAGGAACACCGGGTAGACGACCACGCCGGCGCGTACGGCCTCGTCCCGGACCTGCTCGAACGGATAGTCGCTTCCGACGTCCTCGCCGTCGGACAGCACGATCAGCGCTCGCCGGCTCCCCAGGCCCGAGAACTGGAACAGAGCGTGGATGATGGCGTCGTGCAGGCGGGTGGAGCCGCCGGCGCGCAGGCCCGCCGAAGCATGCCGCAGCAGCTCGGCGTCGCCCGAGAAGGGCGCCAGATGATGGAGATCGTGGTTGAAGGCCTGCAGGGCGGCGAGATCGCCGGGCTCGAGGATCTCCTCGAAGAACCGCTGGGCGCTGGCCGCGACAACCCGAACCTCGCGGCCCATGGAGCTGGAGATATCCATCAGCAGCGAGACGTTGAGGGGCAGGTTGGCCAGCGACTCGGCGCTGACGAGCCGGAGCTCCGTCTTCCTGTCGCGCAGGCGGAAATCGGTGGCGCCGAGGTCGCTGACCGGGCGCCCCTGCGGGTCGACCACCGAGAGGTACAACTCGGCCAGCCGAACATCGATCTCCTCGACGCTGGGCCCGAGGAACAGCACGTCCTCGGCGGTCTCGCCGCCGGCCAGGGTGGCGCGCACCGTGAGGTAGTCGACGCGGGCGCCGAACCGCTGCGGCAGGGGGCAGCGCCACGGCGGCGCGGTGAGGGTCAGCGTGGGCCGTCGCCCGTGCAGGCACTCGACGCGGCCGATCGCGGCGCCGAGCGGCAGGCTGACGGCGACCGGCACGTGGTCGTCGGCGGGCTCGGCGAAGCGGGCGTAGAAGGCCCGCTCCTCCGGCTCCAGCCGGCGTTGGTGCCGGGCCAGGGGCAGGCCTCTCGGGTCCAGGGCGATCGCCTCGACCGATCGGCCGCCGCCGCTGTCGATGAAGGCGGAATAGGGTGGGTCGTCGTCCACCGCGATGCTGCGGCCGTCGAGCCGGAACTCCACCGCGTCGATCGGACCGCCGGTGGTCGCCGCGTGCAGCCTTATCCTGCCGCCGCCCTGCGACGACGCCGGCAGCAGCTCGACACCCGGGAAGGTGGTCAGGGCGATGACGTCCGGCCGGGTCAGGTGCGAATAGCCGCGCGCCCGGCCGGCCGGCGGCGGCGCCGGCTCCGTCGCCCGGGGTACCCGCAGCTCGGTTTGCCGGGCCAGCAGCGCCAGCCCCCGGCGATCGACCGCCCGCAGGTCGAGGGTGTAGTCGGCGGGTCGCAACCGACGATAGAACTCCAGCGGTACCGTCGGCCCGGCGTGGGTGCCGGCGACGTGGTGCACGATCTCGAAGCTGTCGGCGAGGTGCGAGCCGCGATAGACGTCGCCGGTGATGGTCACCCGGTCGAACAGGTGGTCGGGGTCCAGCCGGTGCAGCCGCTCGGCGCGGATCTCGACCCGGCCGCTGACGATCGTCTGGTCGTTGAAGCCTCCGGCAAACGAGATCTGCAGCCGCGCGTCGGGCCAGCTCTCGGCGTCGCCGTCCGCCAGGCGCTGCCGCCAGTCCTCCAGCCAGCCGTCGGCCGGCGCCGGCCAGGGCACCCGGCCCCGCAGCTGCTCGAAGGAGATGGCCTCCCCGAGCACCTCGCGCAGCCGGTCGATCTGCTCGGTCTCGAAGCAGGGGCTCGCGGCAGCGGAGTCGAGGGCGGCATCGAGATCGGGGCTGCTGTGCGGCGCATAGGTCAGCTCGTCGAGCTCTCCGGGTGACCAGGGTCGCAGCGAGCGGGCGTCGAAGCTCGTCTTGCGGACAAAGACCAGGAATGCGGCGGCCGCCGGCTCGGCGGCGCCCTGGCCGGCGAGCTCGAGCCGGCGCAGTCCGCCGCAGCTGGGGAAGATCTCCCTCCGCGACGGTTTGCCCAGCAGCAGGGCGGCGCGCCGGCGTGACGACTCCAGCTGCAGCAGGCGGGCCTCTTCGCGGTTGCGGCTCCAGCGCTCGGCGGCGCCGTCGCCGCGGCTGCGCCAGAAGGCCCTGGCGAAGCTCTCGCGCTCGCCGTTTCCCTGCAGAGTGAAGAACGATGCGCGCTCCGCGTCGCTCATCAGCGGCGCCAGGTCGTCGGCCCACTGGACCCAGAAGTCGGTCAGGCGCGGCCCGGTCGGTCGGCCGGGCGGCGGTTGCGCCGCCGCCGCCAGCGCCACGAGGAATAGCAGGATCGCCGTCGGGGCGCCGCGGCGATACCGGGCTGGACCCGGCTCGAACGCGCCATGGGCTGGAAAGCTCAACTCTCGATCGTTCCCTCGTCCCAGCGAAGCAGTTCCGGTGCCAACCCCCTGGGCGCCTGGCCGCCGGCAGTTCCTTCGAGTCTCGCGCGCAGTTGGCCTGCGCGGCGCCGCATTCGTCCTCGACTGCGGACAGTATCCCGCCCGGTGATAGGGTCTTGCGGCTCCGCAACCACTGACCGCTGGCCGATTGCGGTCACGACCATCTCCGGGAGTCGCAGCGATGACAAGACCGTCACTCCACCCGTCGTATCTGTTCCTGTCCGCCATCCTGGTCCTGGCGGTCTCGGCACCTTGCGAAGGCGCGACCCTGGTGCACGCCGGACGTCTGATCGACGGCGTCGCCGACGCCGCCCGCAGCGAGGTCACGGTGGTGGTGGAGGAGGGCAAGATCGCCGCGGTGCGTTCTGGCTACGTGGCGCCGGGAGCGGACGACGAGCTCATCGATCTGAGCGACATGACCGTGCTGCCCGGCCTGATGGACATGCACGTGCATCTCACCGGCGAGCTGAGCCCGCGTTCCTACCTCGAGCGGGTCCAGTTCGAGTCCGCCGATCAGGCGGTGCGGGCGGTCGCCTATGCCCGAGCGACTCTGATGGCCGGCTTCACCACCGTGCGCAACCCGGGCGACGACGGCAAGGCGACGATCGCCCTGCGCAAGGCGATCTCCGCCGGTCTGGTGCCCGGGCCACGCATCTTCACCGCCGGCAAGAGCCTGGCCACGACCGGCGGCCACGCCGACCCGACCAACGGTCTCAACTCGCGGCTGCGCGGCGACCCGGGCCCGGCCGACGGCGTCGTCAACGGCCCGGCGGACGCCGCCAAGGCGGTCCGCCAGCGCTACAAGGAGGGCGCCGACTTCATCAAGATCACCGCTACCGGCGGCGTTCTGTCGGTGGCCAAGAGCGGCCAGAACCCGCAGTTCACCATGGCCGAGCTGGAAGCGATCATCGCCACCGCCGGCGACTACGGCTTCCATGTAGCGGCCCATGCCCACGGCACCGAGGGCATGAGGCGCGCGGTCCTCGCCGGGGTGCGCTCCATCGAGCACGGCACCTATATGACCGACGAGGTGATGGAGCTGATGAAGCAGCGCGGTACCTTTTATGTGCCCACCATCCTGGCCGGTGTCACGGTGGCCGAGCGGGCGGCGATCGACGGTTACTTCCCGGACCTGGTGCGGCCCAAGGCGGCGGCGATCGGTCCGGTCATCCAGGACACTTTCGCCCGCGCCTGGAAGGCGGGCGTCAAGATAGCCTTCGGCACCGACTGCGGCGTCGGGCCGCACGGTGACAACGCCAGGGAGTGAGTTCGCCCTGATGGTGGCCGGCGGCATGCCGGCCATGGCGGCCATCCGGTCGGCGACCCGGGTGGCCGCCGAGCTGCTCGAGATCGAGGACGAGGTGGGCACCGTCGAGGCCGGCAAGCTGGCCGATCTGATCGCCGTCGACGGCGACCCGCTGGCCGACATCGCCGAGCTCGAGTCGGTGGACTTCGTGATGCAGCAGGGCCGGGTCCACAAGTGGCCCAGCCTTACCACCGAGCCCGATCCCGGCGGCTGTCGGGTGAACAGCGACTGCGACAAGGGCGAATACTGTGCTCTCCCGGAGGGTGCCTGCTCGGGCGGGGGCTCGTGCGAGGCGCGCCCCGAGGTATGCGCCCAGTTCTACGCCCCGGTCTGCGGCTGCGACGGCAAGACCTACTCCAACAGCTGCATGGCGGCCTCCGGCGGCCAGTCGCTGCGCTGCCGCGAGGCGTGTCAGGCCTGCGGTTGAGCCCGCGCCTCAGGGCTCAGACCGGCTAGCCTGACCTTCTTCCATGAGAAGGTCAGGCTAGGCCAGCTTCTCGCGCTCCATCTTGCGCACGAAGTAGAGCGCGTAGGCCGTCAGCGCCAGCCCGCCGACCAGGGTGGCGACGCCCAGCGCCACCGTCAGGCCGTCGAGCGTCGCCCGGTGCCAGATCGCCCAGGCGCCGAACATGTCGGCGACGATGATGGCGACGATGATGAAGACGAGGTGAAAGGTCTTGAGCGACATGCCCGCACCTCCTTCGGGAGCCGCTTGTCTGCTCCCTGTGCGATCGTAGCCGGCCGCGCCGGATGGCGCACCGTCCCGTCGGGTAGCCGGAGCCGGCAGGTGCCGGCTCGCGGCGGGCCCATCGGGCAGCCGGAGCCGGCGGGTGCCGGCCCGCGGCGGGTCAGGGCTGTACGGATGCCGTCGCCGGGGCGCCGCCGGTCCAGTCGAGCGCCAACTGCCAGCCCAGGAAGCCCAGCAGATCGGCCGCGTCACGCTGACGCAGCGCCAGCGGCTTGCCGCGGCCGTGGCCGACGTCGCCCTCGACCCACAGGAGGACCGGCTCCTTCTCGGTATCGTTGGAGGTCGCCGCCTGCAGCCGCGCCGCCATCTTGCGGGCATGAAGCGCGTGGACCCGGGTGTCGTTGGCTCCCGCGGTGAGCAGCACGGCCGGATAGTCGACCTCCTTCTCGACGTTCTGGTACGGCGAGTAGGCGAGCAGGAACGGCAGATGCTCGGGGTTCTCGGCGGTACCGTACTCGGGCACCCAGTAGCGCGCCATCAGGAAGTGCTGGTAGCGCAGCATGTCGAGCAGCGGCACCGCCGAGACGACCGCCGAGAACAGCTCCGGGCGCTGCACCAGCGCGGCGCCGGTCAGCAGACCGCCGTTGGAGCCGCCCAGGATGCCCAGCTGATCGGGGTTGGTGTACTCGTTGGCGATCAGCCACTCGGCGGCGGCGATGAAGTCGTCGAAGACGTTCTGCTTCTTCTCCAGCATCCCCGCCCGGTGCCACTCCTCGCCGTACTCGCCGCCGCCGCGCAGGTTGGCCACCGCGTAGACGCCGCCGGCCTCGAGCCAGGGAAAGTCGGTGGCCCGGAAGCGCGGCGTCTGCGAGATGTTGAAGCCGCCGTAGCCTCTGAGGATCGTCGGGTTCTTGCCGTCGCGCTCGAGCCCCTGGCGATGCACCAGGAACATCGGCACCTCGGTACCGTCCTTGGAGCTGTAGAAGACCTGCTCGACAGTGATCTGGGTCGGATCGACCGGCACTTCGGGTCGCGCCCACAAGGCGCGCTCGCCGCTGCCGAGATCGACCCGGTAGATCGAGTCGGGCTCGTTGAAGCTCTCGAAGCCGAGGAACGCCTCCCGGCTGTCGTGCTCGGTGGTCAGGCTGGCGGTGCCGATGCCCGGCAGCTCGAGATCGCCCTGCGAACGGCCCGCGAGATCGAACAGCTCGATCCGCGTTGCCGCCTTCTCCAGATACCTGACTGCCAGTCGCCCTTGCGCCACGGAGATGCCCTGGATCACCGCGTACGGGCTCTCGGGCACCACCTCGCGCCAGTTCTCGGGCGCCGGGTTGGCGAGATCGACCGCCGCGATCCGGTGGTTGGGCGCCCCCAACGTGGTCTGGACCAGAAGCCCGCCATCGGCGAAGAACGGGCCGAACCGGGCCTTCTCGCCCGCTACCAGCTCCATCTTCTGCAGCTCGCCGGTCTGGCGCCACTTCTCGAGGTCGTACAGGTAGAGGTCGTTCGAGTCGGTGCCGGTGAAGTAGACGACGGCCATCCAGCGGGCGTTGGGATCGACCACCGGGTAGGGCCCCCAGGTGGTCGCCAGCGGCCCCTCCTTGTACTGCTCGAACAGCACCGGGTCCTGGCGGTGGTGGCGTCCCACCTTGTGGGCCTGGATGATGCCCGAGTAGGGGTTCTGGACATCCGACAGGCGGCGGTAGATGAAGCCCGTGGAGTCGGGTAGCCAGGAGACGCCGGTCACCTTGCCGGGGATCTCGTCGGCCAGCCATTCGCCGTCGTCGACGCGCATCAGGTAGAGGGTGGCGTTCTCATCGCCGCCGCGGTAGAGCCCGAAAGCCACCCACTCTCCGTCCTGGCTCGGCTCCGCCCAGGAGATGGCGGTAAGGCCCTCCGCATCCAGCTGGTTGGGGTCCAGCAGGGTGCGCGGCTCGCCGTCGTGGCGTTCGCGCACGTAGAGCACCGGCTGGGCCTCCTCGCCCTGGCGCTCGAGGTAGAAATAGCGCCCGCCGCGCACGTCCGGGGCGCCGACCGAGCCCACGGTCAACAGCTCACGCAGCCGGGTCTCCAGCCGGTCGCGCCCGGCCAGGTTGTCGAGCACGCCGCGGGTGTGGGCGTTCTGGGCTGCGGTCCAGGCGTCGACCCGGGCGTCGAGCTCGGGCATCGGCTCGGCGATCTCGGGCGCGTCGCTGCCCTCGAGCCAGCGGTAGGGGTCCACCAGCTCGACGCCGTGCAGGGTCTCGTTGACGGGCTCGACGGCGGTGGTCGGCGGCGCCGCCAGGGCGGCCACCGAGGTGAGCAGAAGCGCGGCGAGCACGATGCCGCCGAGCGGCGAGGGGGAAGAGCGACGCATGGGGAGCCTCCTGTTGCGTGGGTTGGGCCGGCCGAAGACCGGGGTCCAGGGGCGACGAGTCTAGCCTGACCTGCCGGACCGCCACCGTATCTACGGCAGAAACGCCGCGGGGTTCGCCAGCTTCTCCGGCAGGTAGGAGTCGATGACGTAGTTGAGGCCGTGCTTGGCCAGCGCCTGCTGCTCGACGCGCACGCCCATCTCGATCTGTCGCTCGAGGGCGTCGCGCCAGGGGCGATGGTGGCGGATGAACGGGTCGTTCTTGAGAGCGTCCTTGGCCCGCTTGACGTCGACCTCCTTGAGCGGGTGGGTCGGCAGCTCGTAGTCGACGATGTCCTGTGGCGTCACCCCCAGAAAACGGGCCTGCGGGACGCAGAAGAACTCGTTCAGGTGGGCGGCGTTGCCCGAGCCCACCTTCAGCGTGCGGTAGATGTTGGAGTAGCCGTAGGGATCGCCGTCGACGAAGACGTAGACCGGGATCCCCATCTCGTCGGCCAGCCGGCGGATGAACCGGCGGCAGGCACGGGTGGGCACGCCGCCGAGCGAGACCAGGACGCAGTTCGCGGTGCGCCACCAGGCGTGCTTGACCAGCCGCTGGAACATGCCGGCGGTCTCGATGGCCAGGATGAACTTGGCGTCGGTCTCGAAGGAGAGCTGCTCGACCGAGATCGGGATCGAGTAGGCGCCGGAGCCGAAGCGGGTGCAGTCGATGCGCAGCTCCTCGCCGGTCTCGCGGTCATGGTCGATGACCACCAGCTGACCGGCGACGTCGCCGCCCTTCTCCTCGGGGATGAAGCCGAGCTGCTCGCGGTTGATGCCGAACAGCGCCTCGACGTCCTCCATCACCGCGTCGCTCTCGGGCTGCTCGTTGAAGCGCGCCTCGTCCCAGTTCTTGGAGACGTAGTAGGCCTCCCGCTTGGTGGCGATGTCGTCGGTCTCCACCAGCTCCTTGGAGAACGCCATCATGCGCAGGGTCTGGGCGAAGGTTTTTACCGTGCCGACCGTCAGGGTGCGCTCCTTCTTCTTGCCGCGGATCTGGAAGTAGCCCGCCTTGGGCCGGTAGACCACGTTGGCCAGACTGCGCACCGGGAACTTGAGGGACGGCTTGTCGCGCTTGAGGATCTTCTCCTTGACGGTTCGGGCCTGGCCGCGGATCTTACGCACGACGGCGGCGCCGGCCGGCGCCGCCGGTGCAGCCGGGCTCTTGGTACGCGCTTTCTTGGCTGCCATGGCTCGGGATTCTGTCACTTCGCCGCTGCCGCCAGGCACTACAATGACGGTCCATGTCCGCAGGCACCGGCGTCGCCCGCAAGCTGGGCATTCTCGGGACGCTCTACTTCGTCCAAGGCCTGCCGTTCGGCTTCACCGCCACCGCGCTGCCCACCTATCTGCGCGACGCCGAGGTGTCGCGCACCCTCATCGGCCTGGCGACCGTGGTGGCACTGCCCTGGTCGCTGAAGATCTTCTGGGCGCCGCTGGTCGACCGCTTCGGCTCCCCCTCGTTCGGTCGCCGACGCTCCTGGATCCTGCCGCTCCAGCTCGGTCTCGGGGTGGTCTGTGGCGCCGCCGCCTTGACCAAGCCGGACGAGGAGCTGGCTCTGCTGCTTCTCGCGACCCTGCTGATGAACTTCTTCGCCGCCACTCTGGACGTGGCGGTCGACGGCCTGGCAGTGGACATTCTGGAGCTGCACGAGCTCGGTGTTGGCAACATCGCCCAGGTGGTGGGCTTCAAGATCGGCATGGTCACCAGCGGTGGGCTGCTGCTCTGGGCCAGCGGCACGATCGGTTGGGAGGGCCTGTTCTTCTCGATGGCGACGCTGGTGGGGCTGAGCGCCTTGGTGACCCTGTTCTACAAAGAGCGCCACCACCGCAATCGTCAGCTACCCGGCTCGCCGCTGGACCATCCCAAGATCGGCGAGGTTTTGTCGCTGCTCAAGCGCTCGCTCAGGAAGCCGGGGACCGGCTGGCTGCTGCTCTTCATCGGCACCTACAAGCTGGGCGAGAACATGGCCGACACCATGTTCAAACCGTTCCTGGTCGACGCCGGCTACCAAGCTCCGCAGATCGGTCTCTGGATCGGCACTTGGGGCATGCTCTT
>CALZJC010000283.1 GCA_945787525.1 Thermoanaerobaculia bacterium
GCGAAATCTACGCGGCGATCGAGGCGCAGCTTCGGGTCCGCTATCTGCTCGCCTACACCGCTCCGGCGGACGGCGGTGACGGCTATCGGCGGCTGCGGGTGGAGGTGGAGCGCGCCGGCGCCAGCGTCCGGGCGCCTGACGGCTACTACCCGTGACGCGCGCTCAGGCTCTCCTCCCGGAGGCCCGGCCGCGCCGGGAGGCTGGAACGCCGCCGCGCCTCGCCGGCAGCTCGGCGAGGTGCCGCGACAGCTCGCCGAGCGAGCGCAAGTTGTGGATCGGCAGAAAGTCGTCCACCCACGGAAGGGCCGCCGCCATGCCCTCCACCAGCGGCTCGTAGCCGGCCTGGCCGAGGTGCGGGTTGAGCCAGATCAGCCGGTGGCAGCGGTGGTGGAGATAGCGCATCTCACGCCGGAGCCGTGCCGCGTCACCGCGCTCCCAGCCGTCACTGACGATCACCACGACGGCGCCCCGGCGCAGCACACGGCGCGCCCAGCGGTGATTGAAGACGGCCAGCGACTCGCCGATGCGCGTGCCGCCCGACCAGTCGACGATCTCCCGCGCCGCCTCGGCCAGCGCCCGATCGATGTTGCGCAGCCTGAGCTGGCTGGTAATGCGGGTCAGGCGGGTGCCGAAAACGAAGCACTCCACCTGCCGCAAGCCGTGGGTCGCGCTGTAGAAGAGCTGCAGCATCAGCCGTGAGTACCTGTCCATCGAGCCGCTGATGTCGGCCAGCAGCACGATCGGCCGCTGTTTGACCTTGCGGGAGAGGCGCCTCAGCCGGGGCGCCGCACCGCCGAACTTCGCCGCGTCGCGCATCATGCGGCGCAGGTGGATCCGCGAGCCGTGCCGCTCGGCGATCAGGCGGCGGGTGCGGCGCTCGCTCATGTGCCAGCGGGTCCGCTCGATGAGACGCCGGACCTCGGCCAGCTCCGCGGCGGTCATCCGAGCGAAATCGCGCCGCAGCAGCAGCTCCTCGGCGCTGAAGGTCGCCGTGCGATCCTCGATCTCGACGCCGGGATCCTCGGGCCGCGCCAGGCCGGACTGGTGGTCGACCTGCAACCGGCGGCCCATCTGGAGATCGCGGCGCGGCGCCAGCGGCAGATCCGGACGGGCGCGCGGCTCCGCTACGCCGAGCCAGAAGTGCTCGAAGAGCAGCCCAAAGAGCCGCAGATCCTGCCGGTGGCTCACCAGCAGCGAACGGGCGGCGTTGAAGACCTGCTCGCGGCTACTTATCTCCACCCAGTCGAGCGCCCGGGCGAGGCTCAGTATCTGCTCCAGCGAGACCCCGAGCCCGGCGCCGCGCAGCGCGCGCCCGAAGAGCAGCAGATTGCGCAGAAAGGGAGAGGCCGTCGCCGCGTCGCTCATCGCACCCCCTGCGCCGGCACCGCGGTCCGCCGGCTCAGGTCTCTTGCAGGAGCGCTTCGACCCGGCCGCGCAGCTTGTCGACGTCGTCCTGGTACTTGAGCAGAAACCCGAGGGTCGACTGCACGGTCTCGAGCTCCAGGCCCACGCTGTTCAGGTGGGTCAGCGCCTCGGCCCAGTCGAGGGTCTCCGAGACGCCTGGAAGCTTGTACAGCTCCTGCTCGCGTACCCGCTGCACAAAGCCGACGATCTGATCCGCCAGACGGTCGGCCAGCCCGGGCACCTTTCTGCTCACGATCTCGATCTCTTTCTCCAGCGACGGATAGTCGATCCAGTGGTAGACGCAGCGGCGCTTGAGGGCGTCGTGGACCTCACGGGTGCGGTTCGAGGTGATGATGGTGATCGGCTTGTGCTCCGCCTCGAGCGTACCGATCTCCGGGATGGTCACCTGGAAGTCGCTGAGCAGCTCGAGCAGGAAGCTCTCGAACTCCTCGTCTGCCCGGTCGAGCTCGTCGATCAGCAGCACCGGCGCCCGCTCGTGGCTCTGGTCGATCGCCTTGAGCAGCGGGCGCTTGAGCAGGAACTCCTCGGCGAAGATGTCGCCGGAGACGTGCTGCGGCTCGCCGCTGCCGAGACCACGCGCCTGGATCTCGAGCAGCTGGCGCGGGTAGTTCCACTCGTAGACCGCCTGATTGAGGTCGAGCCCCTCGTAGCACTGCAGCCGGATCAGCGGCGTGTCGAACACCCGAGCGAGCACCTTGGCGACTTCGGTCTTGCCGACCCCGGGCTCACCCTCGAGAAACAGCGCCCGCTCCATCTTGAGCGCCAGGAACAGGCTGGTGGCGAGACCCGGATCCGCGATGTACGACTCGCTCGACAGGCCTTCGACGGTCTGTTCGATGGAATCGAACATGGCCGAAGGCTAGCAGAGGCCGGCCGCTAGCTCGCCGGCAGGTCGAGCTGACCGCCGGCCGGCGGCGCGTAGCGCTCGACGTAGGCGTCGACCCGGTACTTGCGCCGCGTGCTAGCGGAGGTCATGTAGCGCACTTTGCCGTAGATCGGTCGCTCGGGGCCCCAGGCCCGGTCGTAGCGCCCGAGACACCAGAAGATGCCGCTGTACGAGTTGGGGTCGCGCCCGTCCACCGCGAAGCGATCGTTGAGCTCGATCATCACCTCGGCCGCCTGGCGCGCTGACGGAGACCACTCGAAGATCTTCTTGCCCCAGAGCATGCGCAGATAGTTGTGGATGACGCCCTCACGCACCAGCTGGCCCTGGGCAGCGTTCCAGAGCTCGTCATGGGTGGAGCCCGCCGCCAGCTCGGCCCTGTCATAGAGATGGGGCCGCTCGTCGCCGGCGTGCTCCGCCAGGGTCTTTCTCGCCCACTCGGGAAGCGACTCGTAGCGGTCGTGGTCGTCGCGCCGCGCCGCCATGTTGTAGCCCAACTCGCGCCAGGTCACCAGCTGGTCGAGGAAAGCCTCGGCGCCCTCGTCCATTCCCCACCAACCCTGACGCTTGCCGCTGGCATGCTCACCGAGACGGCCGGGATTCCAGGCTTGGCGCTCGGCGATGGCGTTCTCGTGGTAGCCATCCAGACGCTCTTCGACGAAGCGATCGAGCGCCTTGCCGGCCGCCACCGCGCCACCCGGCCGGCTGACCGGCTGCACCGAGTGATCGAGGGGCAGCCGCTCGAGGCCCTCTTCTCCGCCCAGAAGCTCGGGCGACGCGGCGGGCCAGCGAGCCCGAACGCCTTCCGGCACCTCCACCGGCGCCGGCAGCGCCGGTCCGCCCAGGGGGTCGGCGCGTGGCGGCTCGAGCAGGTGCGGCGCCAGTTCGCGCTGCAGGAATCGGCGGAAGTCGAAGGCGCGGGCGAAAACCCTGTCCGCCGCGGCGAGCGGCAGAAGACCGTTGCCGTCCACCTGCTCGAGCTTCACCTCGAGCCGGCGGCCGGCGGCCGCCACCATGCGGGGCAGGAAGAAACTGGGGAACCGATCGGTCACCACCACGGCCGCCCTGGCAGCCAGCGCCTCCAACAGACCACGGCCGGCCCCCGGGCTGGGCTCCACATAGGGGTAGTAGCGCACCCTGGCGCCGCGCAGCCGGCGCCGGTTGTCGGCCATGCCGTCGAGCACGAAGCGGTGCAGCCGCGCGCTGGCCCAGGGATAGTCGCAGCGCAGCGCCTCCAGGATCACCAGCGGCAGACCGAGCTCGCGGCACCAGTCAGCGGCCCGTTCGAGGGCAAAGCTCCACTCCGTGCGACGGCTGGCGACCATCCAGTAGAGCACGTAGTCCCCCGCCGCCCGAACCGGCGCGCCGTTGACCGCGTCGATGCGGACAGGCGGAACGTCGCTGACCCCAGCGCCGCTCAAACCGGCATCGAGCCCAGGCCGAGGCGTTCCAACAGATTCTGGATGAGCCGCGCGGTCAGGCCCCAGACCTGGCGGCCGCCTGCCACGTGGTAGACCCGCAAATCCCGGGCCTGCCCGTTGATGGTCACTTGGCGCTCTTCTGCCATGCGCACGTCGTTGAATGCAAGCAGCGGCACCGAGAACACCTCGGCGATCTCTTCCCCGTCGGGCTCGGTCTCCAGCGGAAAGGGCACGGCGCCGACGCACGGGATGATCCGGTAGCCGCTGGGCGTCTCCGCCTCGTCCAGCTCGCCCAGCTTGAGGACCCGCTGGGGGTCCAGGCCGATCTCTTCCTGCGACTCCCGGAGGGCCGTTTCCCAGGCCTCCTCACCGGTTTCACGTCCGCCGCCGGGAAAGGCGATCTGTCCCCGGTGGTGCGGCAGCTCCTCGCTGCGGCGGGTGAGCAAGGTCCACAGCTGACCAGCGTCGACGTACAGCGGCACCAATACCGCCGCCTGCCGCGCCTCCTTCGGTCCCAGCCGAGTCGGCGGCGGCGCCAGCAACCGCTGACGAACCTGCAGGATCCAGCTGGCGGGAGCTTCGCTCATCTCGATGATTCTTTCGTGGCCGAGGCGGTCTACGGTTGCGCCCCGGCCAGCAGCCGGAAGCGCAGCGGGCGGGCGCCCCGCCAGCCGGACAGTCGGACGTTGATCAGATGCACGGTCAGCGGGCGCTCGTCGAACCACAGCCGATGCGTACCGCGCGGCTGGCTCAGCAGCACCTCGAAGCCCACCCTGCCGTCGGGACGAAACACGGTGCGGCCGGCGTTGGCGCCCGAAACCGCGAAGGAAGAGGGCGCTCCGGGGCCGAGCTCGAGGGCGACCATCTCGACCTCGCTGAGCGCGGCCAGCCAGATTACAGCCGGGCCGGCGCCGTCGAGCTCGAAGCGGTTCGAATCACCGAGCAGGCTGCAGCCGCTCACCGCGCGAACTCGCAGCCCCTGCCGCTCGAGCTGGGCCTCGCCGCGATTGGGCAAGCTCCGCAGGCTGGACTCGTAGGGTAGATACCGCCGCGGCCAGGCGCTGGCGAGACGCACCCCATCCTCCGCCGCCGCCGCTCGCGAGCCACTCCACAGCCACCCGATCCACAGCGGCCAGGTGGCCAGTCCACACAGCAGGACGGCCGCCGCCCATTGCCAACGCCGCGGCGGCCGGAACGGCAGATGCCAGAGCGCGCCATAGACGGGCAGGAAGGAGAGGTTGAGCCATCCGGCGGCGAAGTCGAAGGGTAGAAGCAGGGCGCCAAGCACGGGCAGGGCCAGGCAGACGAGCGCCAGACCCGGCCGCGCGAACGTCCCGCGGCCGAGGACCAGCAACAGCAGCACCGGCGCGAAGCCCACCAGCAGTCCGACGTTGCGGCCCACCAAAAGATTCAGCAGGTTACGGCCGACCAGCTCCGGATCCAGGCTGAGCGATCCGGCGGCGAGATCCGCCGGGCCGCTCACCAGCTGCGGCCCCTGCACCAGGAGCTCGACGGCCAGGCCGAGGATGAAGCCACCCAGCAGAGCCGGCAGCCAGGAGCCCCGCCGCTCGCGCGGCACGGCCAGCGCCGCGGGACCGACCAGACCGGCGAGCAGCGGACTCGTGGGCACCAGCTCGGCCAGCAGCAGGCCGACCACCAGCCAACGGCCGGCCCCACGCCAGCTCGACTCGAGCGGCCGGTAGATCTCGCCCGGTTCCTCGTGCTCGCCGCCACCTTCGTAGGCGAGGGCGAAAGCCGCCACTGCCAGACCCAGCGGTACCAGCGCGGCGCCCGCCGTCCAGACCAGCGCCCAGCTGCCGGAGCCGAAGATCAGCAGCGCGACCAGCAGCGGTGCCGGCGCTCCGACGCGGCGTTCCAGTGCGCGACAGGCGGCGGCTGCGGCCAGCGCCAGCGCCAGCGCACCGAGGACGGCCGGCCCCCGCGACCCGGCCATCGCCGTCAACGGCGCCTCGAGCAGGCGGCTGACCAATGCCGGCGTCCCGGCGCCCGCCGCGGCGGCCGCGGGGGTCACCACCAACGCCGCGATGCTCAGCGCCGCCAGCGCAACGGCGAGGACCGCGCGCTGCAGCCAGGGTGGCGGCGGGGCCGCCAGCGCTACGCCTGGATCTCGCTCACCCACGACGGCCCACCAAGAGCGTTGAAGCCGGCTACGCCCAGCAGATGCGGTTCGACGATCAGGAACCGAACGCCCAGCGGCCGGCGGATCTCCACCTGCAGCTCGACGCCCTCGCCCGGCTCGATGTCGCGCTGCAGCGGCAGCCATTGGGCGCCGATGTCGGGCTGCCTGAGGTCGCTGCGCCAGTGCAGCTCGACACAGACACCGCCGAGCGTCCCGTGCCGGGTGCGCAGCCAGCGACCAAAGCCCTCGTTGCGCAGCCGCAGAAGCAGCCGTCGACGCTCCCCCTCCGGCCAGGGCTCCTCGGCGCCCTCCACGTCGAGCCTGCCGGCCAAGCGGCGCCAGACCAGGCTGCTCGGCACCGGTATCGCCACGGCCGCGTCACCGGGTGGCGCCAGTTCGGCGAACTCCTCGCAGTACTCGACGACGGCCGCGGCGGCGCGCGCCGGATCGTGCCGCTGGCGCACATGATCCCGGGCGGCGCCGGACATCGCCGCCAGCCGGTCCGGCGAGCTCAACAACGCTCCCACCGCGTCGGCGAGAGCCTCTTCCTCCGTATTGCCCAGCGGCACCTTGACGGCCACATCGTCCGGCAGCTCGCGAAACTGGGCGTAGTCGGAGACCACCGCCGGACGGCCCTGTGCCAGCACCCGCAGCAGCGAGGCGGAGGTCTCGCCGGCGGTCGGGTAGCGTAGGTTGAGACAGAGGTCGCAGGCCGCGATCGCCGCCTGGAACTCGTCAGGATCGAGGAAGCCGGTGATGTGCAGGCGGTCGGCGACGCCCGCGGCGGCGGCCTCACTCTCGAGATCCAGGATCGGCAGGACCTCTCCGGCCACCACCAGGTGCGCGTCGGCGAGCTCTTCGCGGGCCAGCGCACGTACCGCCACCAGGGTCCGCTTGATCGGTGTCTGGAAGCCGAACGAGCCGAGCAGCGGGGTCTTCGCCTCCACCCCGAGCCGTTCCCGAAACGCCTGGCGGTCTCCCGGGTCGGGGCGCGGCGGCAGCGGCACGCCCATCGGCGCCACCCGGATGGCCAGATCGCCGCTCTCCTCCACCACCCGATCCGCCGCCCAGCGGTTGTGCACCAAGACGCCGCGCTGGCGCCGGAGCAGCGTGCGATGCCCCGCCAGACTGAACATCGCCGCCTCTCCCAGTTCGGCCCAGCGTCGCGCCGCACCCGCCTCGTCGCCCACCCAGCCGTGATCCCGGGTCAGCCACTCGCGGTAGTCGACCAGATGCTCCCGACCGCGCGCCATGGTCGCTTCGACCAGCAGATGGTGCAGCACCATGTCGTGCAGGGTGACGACACCGGGGCGTTCCATCGCCAGCGCCAGGACACCCTCGTGGTGGGGATTGTTGCCCATCTGGTAGAGCGGCAACCGGCCCCGCTCGCCGCAGGCCTCGTCGGCCACCGGCCGCCAGCGCTCGACCATCTCATCGGCCACCGCCTGACCGGCCAGCGCCATCACCCGGAGATCGCAGAGCGGTTCCAGCTGGGGCAGCAGATCGGCGCTGTAGTCGGAGATGCCCGAGCGCACCGGCGGCAACGGCGAGACGTAGTCCAGCCGCAGCCGGGCGCCGGCGGTGGCCGCTTCGTTCATGACTCGTCAGCCGTCGCCGTTGCCACCGATCTGGCTCTCCAGCCAGGCCTCGATGAACGGGTCGATGCCGCCGTCCAGGACCCGGTCGGCGTCGCCGACCTCACGCCCGGTCCGATGATCCTTGACCATGCGGTAGGGGTGCAGCACGTAGCTTCGGATCTGGCTGCCCCAGGCGATCTCCAGCTTCTTGCCCTCGCGCTCGGCCGCCTCCTCGGCCCGCTTCCGCATCTCCAGGTCATAGAGCCGAGACCTCAACATCTTCATCGCGGTGGCCCGATTCTTGTGCTGGCTGCGCTCGTTCTGGCAGGAGACCACGATGTTGGTGGGCAGATGGGTGATCCGCACCGCCGACTCCGTCTTGTTGACGTGCTGGCCGCCGGCGCCCGACGCCCGGTAGGTGTCGGTGCGCAGGTCTTTGTCCTCGATCTCGATGTCGACGGTGTCGTCGACCTCGGGGTAGACGTCGACCGAGGCGAAGGAGGTGTGGCGCCGGCTGGCGGCGTCGGAGGGGCTGATCCGCACCAGCCTG
>CALZJC010000284.1 GCA_945787525.1 Thermoanaerobaculia bacterium
TGCCGCGAAGACTGCGCTGGCCTGTGCCCGCAGTGCGGTGCCGACCGCAATCAGGCGCCCTGCACTTGCGCCGAGTCGGACTTCGATCCGCGGTGGCAGGCGCTCGAGCGCTGGCGCCGGGGTTGAGAGAGCCAGCTAGATACGAGGCAGACGAAAATGGCCAATCCCAAACGAAGACACTCCAAGGCGCGCCGCAACCGGCGCCGCGCCCACGACGCCCTCTCCGCGCCACCCAAGGCGCTGTGCTCCAACTGCGGCGAGGTGACGCTGCCGCACCGAGCCTGCACCCATTGCGGTCACTACGCTGGCCGCGAGGTGGTTGAGGTCGAAGAGGCCGGCTGAGCCGGCTGCGGCGCGCGGCTGATAGACTCCAGTTGCAGCCCAGACCAGGAAGGCCCCTGGCGGCCGCGGGGCTCGCTGCGGCGCGGGAGTTCGAATGATCCGTATTGCTGTCGACGCGATGGGTGGCGATCATGCACCCGCCGCGGTGGTCCGCGGCGCCGTCGGCGCGGTGGGCGAGAATGTCGTCGTCAAGCTGGTCGGCTCCGCCGCCAGCATCGAGCGCGAGCTGGCGCAGCTCGGCGGGCCGAATGAGCGGATTCGCGTCGAGCATGCCGACGAAGCGGTCGGTATGTCCGAGCCCGCCACGACACCCATTCGGCGCAAGCCGAACTCCTCGATCCGTCGCTGCGCCGAGCTGGTCGCCGCCGGCGAGGCCGAGGCGATGGTCAGCGCCGGCAACACCGGCGCTGCGGTGATCTCGGCTCGCATGGTGATCGGCACTCTCGAGGGCGTCGATCGGCCGGCCCTGGCAGCGGTGTTCCCCAGCCGCTCCGGCCGCACGGTGCTGCTCGATGTCGGCGCCAACGTCGACTCCAAACCGTCTCACCTGCGCCAGTTCGCCGTCATGGGACACTTCTACGCCCGCGAGATCCTCGGCCGGGCCGAGCCGCGGATCGGCCTGCTGTCGATCGGCGAGGAGGACGGCAAGGGCTCGGGGCAGACCCGCGAGGTGCAGTCGGTGCTCAAGACCGCGGCGTCTGCGATGGCTTTGTCGGCAATGCGGTGCTCAAGAGCGCCGAGGGCATGGCCGAGCTGATAACCGACATGACCCGGGAGGAGTTGGAGCGCAGCTGGCGCGCCCGTCTTGGCCTGGCTCTGGCGCGGCCGGCCATCGAGTCGATGCAGCGGCGCACCGACTATGAGGAGCTGGGTGCGGTGCCGCTGCTCGGTGTGCGCGGCGGCTGCTTCGTTGCCCATGGACGGTCCAGCGCGCGTGCGGTTGCCAGCGCGATTCGCAGCGCCGCCGAGTTCAGTGCCGCCGACCTGCCGGCCAAGATCCGCGACAGCGTTGCCGAGCTGCACCGACAGGAGCGCCGTCTGCTGGGAGTCGAGTCGCCGGAGCAGAACACGGCGGAGGAGGTCTCGGTATGAAACGGGCGCGCATCGTCGGCACCGGCATGGCGGTGCCGGAGAAGGTCCTCACCAACGCCGACCTGGAGAAGATTGTCGACACCACCGACGAGTGGATCGTCAGCCGCACCGGTATCCGCGAGCGCCGCATCGCCAGCGAGCACGAGGCGCTGTCCGATTTCGCCCTGCCCGCCGCCCAGCGCGCCCTGGAGATGGCGGGTATTCCCGGCGACGAGGTCGACCTGGTGATCTGCGCGACCGTCAGCCCGGACACGCCGTTCCCGGCCACTTCGACCCAGATCCAGGCGGCAATCGGCGCCGCCGGCGCCGCCGCCTTCGATATCTCGGCCGCATGCACCGGCTTCATCTACGGCCTGGGGATCGCCAACCAGTACCTGCGGGCCGGCGGCGCCAAAACGGCCCTGGTGGTGGGTGGCGAGATCCTCTCCAAGTTCACCGACTGGACCGACCGCAACACCTGCGTCCTGTTCGGCGACGGGGCCGGCGCGGTTGTGCTGCGAGCGGACGGCGAAAGCGAGAGCGGCATCCTCGGTGTCTCTCTCCACAGTGACGGCCACCTGGGTCACCTGCTGCAGCGCCCCGCCGGTGGCAGCCGCAGGCCCCCCTCGCTACGCGACCTCGAGGCCGACCAGAGCTTCATCAAGATGCGCGGCAACGAGACGTTCAAGGTCGCCGTGCGCTCGCTGGCCGAGGTCAGCGACGAGGTGCTCAAGGCCGCCGGCCTGGCGCACGAGGAGGTTGACTGGTTCATCCCCCACCAGGCGAACCTGCGGATCATCGAGGCAGTCGGCCGCCGGCTGGAGATCCGCGAAGGACACACCTACGTCAACATCGAGCGCTACGGCAACACGTCCGCGGCCTCGGTACCGATCGCCCTGGACGAGCTGAATCGGGCCGGTCGCATCGAGGAGGGCGACATCGTGCTGTGCGCCGCCTTTGGATCCGGCCTGGTCTGGGGCGCGGGGCTCTTCCGGTGGTGACGACCGGCTTCATCTTTCCTGGCCAGGGCTCGCAGAAGGTCGGCATGGGACGGGCCTGGAGGGACGCGTCGGCCACGGCGCGGGCCGCCTTCGAAGAGGCCGACGGGGCGCTCGGCTTCGCGCTCTCGCGGCTCTGCTTCGAGGGCCCCGAGGAGGAGCTGCAGCTCACCGCCAACACCCAGCCGGCGATCCTCGCCGTCTCCGTCGCCGCCTGGCGCGCCGCCGCCGATGGCGGGCTGGCGCCGGCGGTGGTCGCCGGCCACAGCCTGGGGGAGTATTCGGCGCTGGTCGCCGCGGGAACGCTGGCCTTTGCCGACGCGCTGCGGCTGGTCCGGCGCCGCGGCGAGCTGATGCAGGAGGCGGTGCCGGTAGGGGTCGGCGCGATGGCGGCGATCATCGGAATGCCGGCCGAGGATGTCGAGTCGATCGCCCTCCAGGCGGCGGGAGACGAGGTCTGCGCGGTAGCGAATTACAACGCCCCGATCCAGACCGTGGTGGCAGGTCACCGGCAGGCGGTAGAGAGGGCCGTGATGCTGGCCACGGAGGGCGGCGCCAAGCGAGCCCTCCTGCTGCCGGTTTCGGCGCCGTTTCACTGCGAGCTCATGCGGCCGGCCCGCGAGGCATTGAGGCCGCTGCTCGAGGCGACCGAGTTTCGTGATCCCCGGGTGCCGGTGATGACCAACGTCGACGCGGCGCCCGCGACCACCGGCACGGCGGCCCGGGCGGCGCTGGTGCGGCAGGTCGACTCGCCCGTGCGTTGGGTGGAGTCGGTGGAGCGCATGGTCGCCGATCATGGCGTCGAGCGATTCATCGAGATCGGCCCCGGCTCCGTTCTCACCGGCCTGATGCGGCGCATCGCCCGTAGCGCCGAGGCCGCCAGCCTGGCCGAGCCAGCGGCCCTCGAGGCGTTGCTGGCGGCGGCCAAGGAGGAGGATTGATGACGACCTTCCGGCTCGATGGCAAAACCGCCCTGGTCACCGGGGCTTCGCAGGGCATCGGCGAGGCGGTCGCCCGCCGGCTGTCGGCGAGCGGCGCCCGACTGGTGCTCGCGGCGCGCAGCACCGACAAGCTCGAGGAGTTGGCGGAAGAGCTGCGCTCGGCCGGTGCCGAGGCGATGCCGCTGACCCTGGATCTGGCCGCGCCGGAGACGGTCGAGGAGCGTCTGGCCGGTTTGCCGGAGCCGTTCTCGGCGATCGACGTGCTGGTCAACAACGCCGGCATCACCGAGGACAAGCTGCTGGCGAGGATGGACCTCGACGCCTGGCAGCGGGTGCTGTCGACGAATCTCACCGGCGCCTTCGCCGTCACCAAAGCGGTGTGCAAGGGCATGATGCGCCGCCGCTGGGGGCGGATCATCTCGGTTTCGTCGGTGGTCGGCCTGATGGGCAATCCCGGCCAGGCGAACTACGCTGCCGCCAAGGCGGGGCTGATCGGCTTCTCGAAGTCACTGGCGCGCGAGCTGGCGGGCCGCAGCATCACGGTCAACGTCATCGCCCCCGGCTATATCGCCACCGCCATGACCGACGGCCTGCCGGAAGAGGCCAAGAAGAGCCTCGAGCGGGCCATCCCGCTGCGCCGGCTGGGGGCCGGTGACGACGTCGCTTGGGCGGCCGTCTACCTGGCCAGCGAGGAGGCCGCCTACGTGACCGGCCACGTACTCAACGTTTCCGGGGGGATGTACATCTAGCCGGTACGTCGGCTGCGCGTGGACTCTCCCCCGAGCTTTGTGCTACAAATTCGAGGCCGCGCTCTGCGCGGCTCCAAGGAAACAGGAGGAACCGTCTCATGTCTGTAGAAGACAAGGTCAAGAGCATCATCGTAGAGCAGCTCGGCGTCGACGCCGACGAGGTCACCCCGAACGCCAGTTTCACGGACGACCTGGGAGGTGACTCGCTGGACATCGTCGAGCTGGTCATGGCCTTCGAAGAAGAGTTCGATATCGAGATCCCGGATGAAGAGGCGGAGAAGATCGGCAACGTTGCCGATGCCATCGCCTACATCTCGGCGAACGCCGCAGCCGCCGGCGGCGATTCGGCCGACGCCTGAAGGCCGGCCATCCAATCAACAGCAAGTCAGGTGATCGCGTGAGCGACTTTGATGGTCGCCGGGTCGTCGTGACCGGCGTAGGGCTCGTTTCGCCGCTCGGTGTCGGCACCGAGCCGACCTGGGAGGGCATCCTCCAGGGCCGCAGCGGCGTCGGTCCGATCACCCGCTTCGACGCGTCGGACTATGCCTGCCGCATCGCGGCCGAGGTCGAGGGCTTCGACCCAGCCGATTACATCGAGCCCAAGGAGATCAAGAAGGTCGACCTCTTCTGTCATTACGGTGTCGCCGCCAGCCAGATGGCGCTCGAGGAGTCGGGCTTTCTCGATTCCGACTTCGATGGCGACCGGGTAGGTGCGATCGTCGGTGCCGGCATGGGCGGCCTGCCGCTCATCGAGCGCACCCACAAGGTGCTGCTCGAGCGCGGCCCGAGCCGCATCTCGCCGTTCTTCATCCCCGGCCTGATCATCAACATGGTCGCCGGTCTGCTGTCGATCCGCTACGGTTTTCGCGGTCCCAACTCGGCGACCGTGACCGCCTGCACCTCGGGGCTGCATGCGGTCGGCGACGCCTTCCGACAGATCCAGCTGGGCTTTGCCGACGCCATGGTCGCGGGCGGCACCGAGGCGATCATCGCACCGCTCGCCGTGGGCGGTTTCACCTCCATGAAGGCCCTCTCGCTGCGCAACGACGAGCCGCAGAAGGCGTCGCGGCCCTGGGACCGTGACCGCGACGGCTTCGTCGTCGGCGATGGCGCCGGAATCCTGGTTCTCGAGGAGCGCAAGCGCGCGCTGCAGCGCGGCGCGCCGGTGTACGCCGAGATCGTCGGCTACGGAATGAGCGCCGACGGGTATCACATCTCGGCGCCCCATCCCGAGGGCGTCGGCGCCGAGTTGGTGATGCGCAACGCCCTGGCCGACGCCGGCATTGCCGGCCAAGAGATCGGTTACATCAACGCCCACGGCACGTCGACAACGTTGGGCGACGCCGCCGAGGTCAAGGCGATCAAACGGGTCTTTGGCGAACATGCCTACAAGCTGGCCGTCTCGTCGACCAAGTCGTCAACCGGCCATCTGATGGGTGCGGCGGGAGGTCTCGAGAGCGGCATCCTGGCGCTCAGCCTGAGGCACCAGCTGCTGCCGCCGACGCTCAACCTGGACAACCCTGGCGAGGGCTGCGACCTCGACTTCGTGCCCCACACGGCACGCCCGGCGGACTTGCGCTACGGCCTCACCAACTCATTCGGCTTTGGCGGCACCAACGGCGCCCTGATCATGGCCGCCGCCGGTGACTGATCGGCGGCCGGCGAGCTAGCCTGACCTTCTCACCAATCGTCTACGAAACGCCGTAGGTGCCTGAATCTGCTGCGTTACGCTCTAGTCGGGCATCCTCAGCGCGCTTCGAGCACGCCTGCGGTGCCCTTGGTCGCAAGCCTTGCATTTTCAAGCACCTACGACGTTTCGCGACGACGATCGGTGAGAAGGTCAGGCTAGAGCGCTCGCAGATCCAGCTTGGCGAAGTCCGGCACCCCCAACGGGTCCGGCTGGAAGTTGCGCACGCTGAACGAGTGCACGTAGGCCAACGCGCCGGTGATCAGAGGCAGTAGGGGCATCTCTTCGGCGACCAGGCGGAGGAGCGCTTCCTGGCTCTGCCCGCCCGGCTCGCTGCGCATA